>NZ_JAICZA010000005.1 GCF_025933915.1 Mycobacterium sp. | reverse complement strand
ACGTCGAGCAGACCGTGCACCAATGCACCGACGCCGTAGGCCTGGCCGCCGATCTCCTGCCAGCGCCGGGTCACCTGCGCCATGTCGAAGTCGGGCGTCAGGCGCACGGTGATCAGCCCCTGCGGGAGCACGAAGGCCGAGATGCGATGCATCGACAATTTGCGCGCACGCGTGTCGCCGGCGTCCGTCGCGACGTCCGCGATGTCGGCGGCGTAGACGGTGAAAAAGGTGTGGGTTTCGTACCCGGTGGCTTTGACCCGCTCGGCCGCGGCCACGGCGTCCTCGACCGCCCAGTGGTTCAGGCCGAGTTCGCCGGCCAGGCCGCTCAGCGTGTCGTGGTCGGGATTGCACAGGTCGGCCCACACCAGGGTGTCGCGCTCGGTGAGGTAGTTCGAGACCTTGTCGAACTCGAAATCGCCGTCGAATTCGAAGTCGTCCTGCGCCTTGCCGCCGCGCCACACGCGGCCCTGGATCTGCGGAGCGTTCTGCACCAGGCGATCTTCTCAACCCGCGGACGGCGGCCGGTGCATCACCGTGCCGGGAAGCTCCGCACCGTACTCGATGTCGTCGTAGTCGCGGCCCTTACGCCGACGGCCGCCGCTCGCTCCGCGGCCCGGGCGCATCGGGGCCATCGGGAGCATGGGCGGCTGGGCGCCGCCCGGGGGAAGCGCGGACACCGCGGAGGCGAGCTGCACCGGGGGCTGCGCAGATCCCAACATTCCCACCGTCGCGGGAGGCATGGTCAGGTGGCCCAGCGAAATTCCGACACCCAGCATCGCCCGGGGCGCCAAGGACGACCCCGCGGCGCCGACCGCGCTGACGAGCCGCGCCTCCGCCGATGCCAACGCGGCGGCGCCGTCGGCCAAACCCGGCCCGATGTCGGCGCCCAGCGACGAAAACGCATGGGCGGTCGCGAATTGCGCCCACACCCCGAGGATGTTGACCGGCAACCCGCCCGCGATGGTTTGGTTTCCCCAGGTGCTCCAATATCCGAACCAGCCGTCGTTGGGGTCGAAAGCCGTTGCGGCGGTAGTTCCTTGACCGATCCCCGAGTCGGCTGCCAAGATCTGCGCCCCGGAATTGCTCGCGGTCGTAGCTTGCATCATGGTGGCTTGTGTCGCCACCCCGGACGGGTTGGCCACCTGCGGTGGCGGCGCGAACTGGGGCAGCTTGACAGCGCCCGCCGACGTCGCGGCATAGCGATACATGGCCGCCGCGTTGTTCACCCACATGGTGTGGTACTCGGCTTCGGTTTCGGCGATGGCCGGATAGTTGACCCCGAAGAAGTTCGTGGCCAGCAACATCGCCAAGCGCGCCCGGTTGGCCGCGACCAGCGAGGGATGAACCACCGTCCAGTGGGTCCACTCGAATGCGGCGGCGACGACTTCCACCGACGCGGCGGTCTGCTGACACTGCTGCGCGGTAAGACGCAACCAGGCCAGATAGGGTTCCAGCGCCTGGGCCATGGCCATCGACGACGGACCGTGCCACGTCGTGGACAGCCACGACAACTCCGCGGTGTAACTGCTGGCCGATTGCTCCAGCTCGGCGCTCAATTCCTGCCAGAAGCCAGCGGCTTCGATCAGTGACCAAGCGCCGGGTCCGGAGTGGATCAGCGCCGAGATGATCTCGGGCGGCAGTATCCCAAAATCCATGAACTCTTACCTTGGGGAAGAAGTGGGTGGGGCGAACGCCGCGCGTCGGCGCTGGTGCTGGCCGCCTTGGAGGGACCCGTCGGACTCGACCGACCCGGTGGATGCGAGCGGCGCCCGCAGGCATGCGGCGCCAACGTCAATGTCATCCGGCCGAAGGGTTTCGAGGCATCACTTTGCCCTTGACCTCCCGGCCAACGGCGACGTCCTCGTACTTTTGCTGCTTACGTTTTCGCCAGCCGGTGCCCGCCGAGGCGCTCGGCGGCGGCACCATCATCGGCATCATGGGGAATCCTGTTTCCGCCGCGGGCAGCGGGGACGCCGCGGACGCGAGTTGCACCCCGGTTTGCGTGCCCGGCAGCAGCCCCACCACGGCGGGGGGCGCGGTCAACTTGCCCAGCGAGACGCCGACACCCAACGCCCCAGTCGGCGCCGACGCCCCCGCGCCGATGCCCTTGATCGCGTTGGCCAGCGTGGCCGAGGTCAGTCCCAGACCCTCCGAGAGGCCCGAGCCGATGTCGCCGCCGACGGACGCAACCCCCTGAGCGGTCGCCAACTGGGCCCACACGCCGAGCATGTTGATGGGGAAGCCGGACGAGATGAACTGGTTGCCCCAGGTGCTCGCCCAGCCGAACCAGCCGCTGTTGGGGTCGAAGGTGCTGACGCCCGCGAGGAGGTTCTGCACCCCCAGCGTGTCCTGCACGTTCGGACCGACAGAGTCGTTCGCCGCCATCATCACGGCCGCCTGTTGGTTGGCCGTCCCCTCCGGGTTGGTGATCGCCAGCGGCGAATTGAACTGCGACAATTGCGTGGTCGCCTGCGATGTCGTCGCCTGATAGCGGCTCATCGCCGCCGCGTTGTTCGCCCACATGGTCTGGTATTCGTTTTCGGTCTCGGCGATCGCCGCCGTGTTGCTCCCGAACCGGTTGGTGGCCAGCAGCTGCAGCAGCCGCGTCCGGTTGGCGGTCACGACCGAGGGATGAACCACCGTGGACCGAGTGGCGCTAAACGCCGTGGCCGCGGCGTCCGCCGAGGCGGCCATCTGCGCGGATTGCTGCGCGGTCTCGCGCAGCCACAGCAGGTAGGGCTGGATGGATTGCACCATCGCCATGGCCGACGGGCCGTCCCAGGACTCGATGAGCGAGGACAGCGTCGAGGCATACGTGGAAACCGAATTCTCCAGCTCGACGGCCAGGCGCTGCCAGGCGCCGGCAGCCTCGATCAGCGAGCCCGGCCCGGGCCCGGTGTGGATGAGCGTCGAGGTGACCTCGGGGGGTGCTAGTAGATCCATCACGTCTCACAATGCCCACGCTGAAAACATCTCAGCAAATTTCCGTTGACCAGGCCGCGAAGAAGCCTCAAATTCTGTACGTCGATGCCCGTCACCTGCAATCGGATACCTCCCAGTTCGACTGCCGGCTGCTAGGACACCCTATACCCCCAGCAACGTACCCTCTCCCGTTTGGCGACCGGGGAACTTTGCCCGGCCACCAAACGGGAGAAGGGGCCCTCTATCAGACGGTTGCCGAGGCGCCGCGGTTCACGGCGACGATCCGGTCGCCCCGGAAAGCCCCCGGCTCAGTCGTCGATATGCGTCGGCGGGTCGGCGAAGGCGAAATCCGACGGCCGCTGGTCGGGGCCCATCACGTCGCAGTGCCCGTCGGGCACCAGGTAGGAACTGGCGCCGTTGGGAATCAGGCGGGTGACTGCCACGCAACGCTGCCACGTGCCGTCGGGCTGGACGGGCCCATCGCACTTGCTGAGAACAGGTCCCCCGTACTGGCATCCGGCGTCGGCCGGCGGCGCCGCGGCGACCGGCCCCGCGGCCATCAGCAGGGCTGCCAATCCTCCGACGATGCCGCGCTTCATGGTTGCCTCCCGACGACCCGACCAGCAAACAATGACGCTACCGCGTATGCGCTCGGTTTGCGTAGGGGTCAGCGCAACCAAATACTCATGGGTGGACTCGCCGGCTGACGAACTCGCGGGGCACGCCGGTGCGCGGATCGGTGAACTCGATACGCTGCGCCAGCAATCGCAGCGGCGTGCTGAAGTCATCCGGTGCAACATCAATCACGTTGGGATACAACGGGTCTCCCTCGATCGGGATCCCCAGCGAGGCCATGTGCACGCGCAGCTGGTGGGTGCGTCCGGTGCGGGGCGTCAGCCGGTACAGGCCGTCCGGGGACGACAACTCCACCAGGGTCTCGGCGTTGGGCGCACCCGGCTCGCTGATGGCCTGTAAGTGACCGCGACGCTTGATGATTCGGCTTCTCACCACGCGAGGCAACTCCAGCGCCGCGTCGACGGCCGCCCGGGCCAGATACGTCTTGCGCACCAACCCCCGGGAGAACAGCGTCTGGAACGCCCCGCGCACCTCGCGGCGCGTGGTGAACAGCAGCACCCCGGCGGTCAGCCGGTCCAGCCGGTGCGCCGGGCTCAATTCCGGCAGGCCCAGCTCCCGGCGCAGCCGCACCAGCGCGGTCTGCGCGACGTGGCGTCCGCGCGGCATGGTGGCCAAAAAGTGTGGCTTGTCGACCACCACGATGTCGTCGTCGCGGTACAGCACCGGGATGTCGAAAGGCACGGGCACCTCGTCGGGGAGCTCGCGGTAGAGGTAGACGCTCGCCCCGGCGGGCAGCACGGTGGCGCCATCGATCACCGCGCCGTCGGCGTCCACCACCTCCCCGGCCAGCACCTTCGCGCGGGCCTGCGCGCCGAACCGGCCGGTCAGCTCGGCCAGCACTCCTCCGCCCCGCAGGCGCACCCGCGCCGGGCCGAGTCCGTCGCGCACGGGAAGCGGTGCGGGTCTCAATTGAGCGGGACCGGCTCGAGGATCTCGGCGCGCGCCTCGGGCGCGCTGGCCCGCAACTCGTCCGCCGACACGTCGTCGGGCTGGGCCTGGGACAGGACCTCGGCCTCCACCCGGGCGGTGTAGTTGGCGACCTCACGGTCGATGTCCGCGGCAGACCAACGCAGCACCGGCGCAACCACGTCGGCAACCTCACGGGCGCAGTCGACGCCTCGGTGCGAGTATTCGATCGAAATGCGCATCCGGCGGGCCAGGATGTCCTCCAGATGCAAAGCGCCCTCGGCGCTCACGCCATACAACGCCTCCACCCGCAGGTAGCCCGGCGCCTCCTTGATCGGGTTGAGCAGATCGGGGTTTTCGGCCGCCAGGGCCAGCACGTCACCGATCAGCGACCCGTAGCGGTCCAGCAAGTGACGCACCCGGTAGGGATGCAACCCCTGCAGTTCGGCGACGTGTTCGGCCTGGTTGATCAGCGCGAAGTAACCGTCGGCGCCCATCAGGCTGACCCTCTCGGTGATCGACGGAGCCACCCGGGCCGGAATGAATTGGGCCGCAGCGTCAATCGCGTCGGCGGACATCACCCGGTAGGTGGTGTACTTGCCGCCCGCGATGGCCACCAGGCCCGGCGCGGGCACCGCCACGGCGTGCTCCCGGGACAGCTTCGAGGTCTCCTCGCTCTCCCCGGCCAGCAGCGGCCGCAGCCCCGCGTACACCCCGTCGATGTCGGCATGGGTCAGCGGGATGGCCAGCACGGTATTCACCGTCTGCAGGATGTAGTCGATGTCGGCCTTGGTGGCCGCGGGGTGAGCCAGGTCGAGATCCCAGTCGGTGTCGGTGGTTCCGATGATCCAGTGGTTTCCCCACGGAATGACGAACATCACCGACTTCTCCGTGCGCAGGATGATCGCGACGTCACTGACGATGCGGTCGCGCGGAACCACCACGTGCACGCCCTTGGATGCCCGCACCTGAAATCGCCCGCGCTGCTTGGACAATGCCTGGATCTCGTCGGTCCACACGCCGGTGGCGTTGACCACGACGTGGCCGCGGACCTCGGTGATTGCGCCGTCCTCGGAGTCGCGGACCCGCACCCCGGTCACCCGATCACCCTCGCGCAGCAGGGCGACGACCTGGGTGGAGGTCCGCACCACCGCGCCGTAGTGCGCCGCGGTGCGCGCGACGGTCATGGTGTGCCGAGCGTCGTCGACAACGGTGTCGTAGTAACGGATTCCACCGATCAAGGAGCTGCGCTTGAGGCCGGGGCTCAACCGCAATGCGCCGGCGCGGGTTAAATGCTTTTGCGCCGGAACAGATTTCGCGCCACCCATCCGGTCGTAGAGAAAAATGCCGGCGGCGATGTACGGACGTTCCCACACGCGGTTGGTCAGCGGAAACAAAAACGGCATCGGCTTGACCAGGTGCGGCGCCAGCGCGGTCAGCGACAGCTCACGCTCGTAGAGCGCCTCGCGCACCAGACCGAACTCCAGTTGTTCGAGGTAGCGCAGGCCGCCGTGGAACATCTTCGACGAGCGGCTCGAGGTGCCCGAGGCGAAATCGCGCGCTTCCACCAGCGCCACCTTGAGACCGCGGGTCGCGGCGTCCAGCGCGCAGCCCGAACCCACCACGCCGCCGCCGATCACCACCACGTCGAACTGCTCGGCGCCGAGCCGTTCCCAGGCCAGCGCGCGTTGCCGCGGTCCCAACGTGGAAGCCGCCCAGGTCTGCGCGCTCTCCGGTGCCTGAATCGGGTTGCTCACGGCAGAGGACTCCTCACTGAACAAACTCCCGTCGGTTACTCGTCAGTAGGGACGTGCTGCACCAAGGCTAACTAGTCCAGATCGTCATGGGCCATCAGCCGTCGCGCCGCCTCGGTGATCGAGCCGGACAGCGACGGGTACACCGCGAGCGTCTGCGCCAACTCGTTGACGGTGATGCGGTTCTGCACGGCCACGGCGATCGGCAGGATCAGCTCGGAGGCGATCGGCGCCACCACCACGCCGCCGATGACCACACCGGTGGACTTGCGGCAGAACATTTTCACGAAGCCCTGCCGCAACCCCGACATCTTTGCCCGCGCATTGGTGCGCAACGGCAGCATGATGGTGCGCGCCGCCACCGAGCCGTCGTCGATCATCGTTTGCGGCACACCGACGGCCGCGATCTCGGGCCTGGTGAACACCGTCGCCGCCACCGTGCGCAGCCGGATCGGGCTGACGCCTTCGCCCAGCGCGTGATACATCGCGATGCGGCCCTGCATGGCGGCGACCGAGGCCAGCGGCAACAGGCCGGTGCAATCCCCGGCGGCGTAGATGCCGGTCACCGATGTCCGCGACACCCGGTCCACGGTCAGATAGCCGCCGCGGCGCAGCTCGATGCCGACCCGTTCCAGGCCCAGGCCGTCGGTGTTGGGCACCGATCCGATGGTCATCAGGGCGTGGCTGCCCTCCACGGTGCGCCCATCGGCCAGGGTGACCAGCACACCGTCCCCGGTGCGGGTGACCGACGCGGCGCGGGCGTTCTTCACCAACTGCACACCGCGTTCGGAGAACGCCGCTTCCAGCACCCGCGCGGCGTCGGCGTCCTCGTAGGGCAGCACCCGGTCACGGCTGGCGACCACTGTCACCGGCACGCCCAATTCGGTGTAGGCGTGCACGAACTCGGCGCCGGTGACCCCCGACCCGACGACGATGAGATGCTCGGGCAGCGCCTCGAGGTCGTAGAGCTGGCGCCAGGTCAGGATGCGCTCACCGTCGGGCTGGGCCGATGGCAGCACCCGCGGGCTGGCGCCGGTGGCGATCAGCACCACGTCGGCCTCGTACTCGCTGGTGACGGGGCCGTCGGGCCCCGGATCGGAATGGGTTGCCCTGATGTTGTGCCGGGCCAGCCCGGGCGTGGGGTCGATCAGCTCGCCGCGGCCGGCCACCACGTGCACACCCACGCTGAGCAGCTGGTCGGTGATGTCGGCCGACTGCTCGGTGGCGAGTTGCTTGACCCGGGCGTGAATCTGCGGCAGCGAGAGCTTGGCGTCGTCGATGTCGATCTCGAACCCCAGCCGCGGGGCCCGGCGCAGCTCGGTGCGCAGCCAGGTCGACGCGATGAACGTCTTGGACGGCACGCAGTCGTCCAGGACGGCCGCCCCGCCGATGCCCTCGGAGTCGATGACGGTCACATGGGCGGCGTCGGGCTGTTCCGGGCGCAGCGTCGCGGCCACCAGCGCGGCTTCGTAACCGGCCGGGCCTCCCCCGAGGATCACGATGCGCGTCGCCACGACTCCTAACCTAACGAAGCCGGCCGAACCCCGCGCGACGCTCAGGGGAAGACCGGGCCAGCCCGGACGTCTAAGCTTTCCCCGTGCCGCTCTACGCCGCGTACGGGTCGAACATGGATCCCGAGCAGATGCTCAAGCGCGCACCCCATTCGCCGATGGCCGGAACGGGCTGGCTGCACGGGTGGCGGTTGACGTTCGGCGGCGAGGACATCGGCTGGGAGGGCGCGCTGGCCACCGTCGTCGAGGACCCGGGTGCCAAGGTGTTCGTCGTCCTTTACGACATGACACCGGCGGACGAGAACAACCTCGACCGCTGGGAGGGCTCGGAGTTCGGCGTTCACCAGAAGATCCGGTGCCGGGTCGAGCGCATCTCGTCGGACACCACCACCGACCCTGTCCTGGCGTGGCTGTACGTCCTGGACGCGTGGGAGGGCGGACTGCCGTCGGCCCGATACCTGGGTGTCATGGCGGACGCGGCCGAAATCGCCGGAGCGCCAAGCGATTACGTGCACAGCCTGCGCACCCGCCCGGCCCGCAACATCGGCCCGGGGACTTCGACGTAACCCCCGCGAGCGTGCGTGTTTGCACGCCGACACGCCGAAATGTGTGGCATTCTGTGCACCCTCACGACCGCATCAGGCGGCTCGTCGTAGCTGCCTCTCGAGCCGGCGGAGAAGTTCGCCGGGCCGGTGTCTGACGTCCTCGGCGATGATGGGCACTATCAACCACCCCAGCTCTTGGAGAGCGGACGAGCGTCGGCGGTCCCGGACAAAGGCATCCGGCCCGCTGTGCCATTCGACGCCGTCGTACTCGGCCGCGACACGAAGTTCGGGCCAGGCGAAATCGAGCCGCCACACGCACCCCTGCAAGTCGACGACCTCATACTGCAGGACCGGCGACGGCATGCCGCCGTCGATCATGACGAGCCGTGCCTCGCTTTCCATGGGGGACTCCGCGAACGGCGAGGCCACGGCGAGCAACTCACGCGCGGTGACGACGCCGCGACGCCCGGACTGCTGCTCGACTGACCGCCGCAACTCGTCGCGACCGCACGTGCCGCTGCGCAGGGCTGCGTCCAGTGTCGCCAGCGCTCGGGCGCGGCGCAGCCCGCGCGCCACTTCGATCGCCGTCCACGCGGGTGCGGTGGCTGGCCGTCCTGCGACCATGGTCAACGGTGCGCCGTCGCCCCTATGCACGATCAGGCCGTCGGTCGACCGCAAGTGGCGGGCCCCCGGATTGAGCACATGCAGGTCTGCGGTTCGTTCGGTGTCGAAGCCGTACGCGGCGGCGGCGGTGCCCATACACACCGCGACAGTCGTCCCGGTTGCCAAGTCCAACCCGCGCAATCGTAGTGCGGTGGTCATTTTCCCGCGCCCGTATACGCCATACCAAACCTTGTGCAGCACACCGGTATTCACGTGCGCCTCCAGCCCGCGGCGGGTGAGGATCGACAGCGCCTGGGCGGAGGTGACCACACCACCTTGCGCGTCGAGCAGTCGGTCGAGCTCCGCATGCACGCCGGCCATCGTCGAGGCACGTCGGGGATGCCGGCAAATCACCCCTGTGGGCAGCGCCGAGCGTGCGCAGAATGCCACTCGATCCGGCGTGTCGGCGTGCAAACACGCACGCTCGCCCGGGGGTTAGAACAGCGCCGACTGCTCGACGATGTTGGCCATCACCCGCACCCCGATCGCCAGGGCCCGCTCGTCGAGATTGAACGTCGGCTGATGCAGGTCAAGCTGTGGTCCGATGCCCGGCCAGACCCCCAACCGGGCCATCGCGCCGGGGATCTCCTCCAAGTACCAGGAGAAGTCCTCGCCGCCTCCGGACTGGCGGGTGTCGGCCAGCGCGTCGGGGCCGACGGCTTCGATCGCGTGGGTGAGAATGCGCGTCGAGACGTCCTCGTTGACCACCGGCGGCACACCGCGCCGGTATTGCAGCGTGTGTTCGATGCCCAGCGGCGCGAGCAGCCCGGACACGGCCTCGCGGATGATCTCCTCCAGCCCCACCCAGGTCTGCCGACTAGCGGTGCGCACGGTGCCGGCCAGCACGCCGCTCTGGGGGATGGCGTTGGCTGCCACGCCGGCGTTGACCGCGCCCCACACCAGGATGGTGCCGTTGCGCGGGTCGATGCGCCGGGACAACACCCCGGGCAGCCCGGTGATCAGCGTGCCGAGCCCGTACACCAAATCGGCGGTCAGGTGCGGCCGCGAGGTGTGCCCGCCGGGTGAATACAGCGTGATCTCGATCTGGTCGGCCGCCGAGGTGATGGGGCCGTGCCGGACCGCGATCTTGCCGACCTCCAGCCGGGGATCGCAGTGCAGGGCGAAGATCCGAGACACGCCGCTGATCGCGCCGGCCGCGATGGCGTCGATTGCCCCGCCGGGCATCAATTCCTCGGCGGCCTGGAAGAGCAACCGCACCCCGACCGGCAGCTCGGGCACCGACGCCAGGACCAGGGCGGTCCCCAGCAGGATGGCGGTGTGTGCGTCATGCCCGCAGGCGTGCGCCACGCCTGCCATGGTGGACGCGTAGGGGGCACCGGTGCGTTCGGCCATCGGCAGGGCGTCCATGTCGGCCCGCAGCGCGATCCGGGGCTCATGTTCGGGGCCGATGTCGCAGACCAGTCCGGTTCCGCCGGGCAAAACCTTCGGGTTGAGTCCCGCTTCGGCCAACCGTTCGGCAACGAACTGGGTGGTGGCGTACTCCTGCCGCCCCAACTCGGGGTAGCGGTGAATGTGCCTGCGCCATTCGACCAGGTCTGCGTGGTGTGCACCCAGCCAGGATTCGGCGGTGTCGGCGAGGCTCATGCGTGCGCCCCGTCGCGTCTGCGTTCGTGCGCCGCCATGACCCGGTCGCGTTCGGCGGGCGTTTGGGCCAGCTGGACGACCGTGCGCGCCAGCATGATCGCGCCCTCGACGACCGCGCGGTCGGCGCTGGGGCCGGCCGCGGCGTCGGCGAAGGCCCGCTGGTGAACGGTGGCCCCGCCGGCGTCGACCCCGACCACCGGGTGGATGCCCGGCAACGCTTGGGTCACGTTGCCCATGTCGGTGCTGCCCATGGGCAGCGCCGCTTCGAATTCGCGGGCCACCGGTTCGCGGCCGAGCCGGCGCATCTCCTCGCGAAAGATGTCGGCCAGCCATTGGTCGGGGTGGAGTTCGTCGTACGCGGGTGCCGGGTTGGCGATTTCGTATTCGCAACCGGTGGCCAGCGCGCCCGCGGCGAAGCATGCGTAGATCCGGCCCTCCAGCTGCCGCAGCGAATCCGATTCGGTCGCCCGCATCGCGTACTGCAGGGTCGCGTGGCCGGGGATGACGTTGACCGCCTGCCCGCCGTCGGTGACGATCCCGTGCACCAGTTGCCCGGGCGCCAGTTGCTGGCGCAGCAGCCCGATCGCCACCTGCGCGACGGTGACGGCGTCGACGGCGTTGACGCCCAGGTGCGGCGCGACGGCGGCATGCGATTCCTTGCCGAGGTATTTCACCGTTGCCTCGGACAGCGCCAGTGAGCGGGCGGCGGCGATGTCGGCCGGCCCGGGATGCAGCATCACCGCCGCGGCGATGTCGTCGAACACCCCGGCCCGCAGCAACAGCGCCTTGCCGCCGCCGGCCTCCTCGGCGGGGGTCCCCAGCAGCGCCACCCGCAAGCCCAGGTCGTCGGCCACCTCGGCCAGCGCCAGCGCGGTGCCCACCGCCGACGCCGCGATGATGTTGTGGCCGCAGGCATGCCCGATCTCGGGCAGCGCGTCGTATTCGGCACACACCCCGACGGTCAGGGGCCCGCTGCCGAAGTCGGCGCGAAAGGCGGTGTCCAGACCGCCGGCGGCCGCGGTGATCTCGAAGCCGCGTTCGGCGACCAGTGCCTGCGCCTTGGCGCAACTGCGGTGCTCGGCGAACGCCAGCTCAGGCTCGGCGTGAATGGCGTGAGACAACTCGACGAGGTCGGCGCCGCGCCGCCGCACGACAGCCTCGACGCTGTCCAACGGGCTATCTGACGCGGCGGTTAGCACTCTCGCAGTATGTCACTGACCGACCGAGCGCCCTGAGGGCCTGAAGGGCTACACCCGCCCGGCGATGAATCCCGCCGCCTGGTCGGGATAGGGCGGTACGGAGTAGTCGTGGTGTGCATCCCGGTCGCGACCGCCGACGACGCAGACGGGATCGCCCTCGCTGCACAGATCGATGGCGCGGCCGGCGAACGCACCCGTCGACGACAGGGGCGTGTTGAAGCGGTTGCCGGGATTGCCGAACACCGCGACGGCCCTGATCTTGTTGGCCAGGCCGGGATCCAGCGCGGGTGCCGACCCGAAGTTGCCGATGCGCTGGCCGACGGGCGGCACGCCGGCGAGCATCGAGACCGCGGCGGCACCCTGCGAAAAGCCGCCGAGCACCAGCCGCGTCGACGGACACTGGTCGACCATCTCCGCGATGTGATCACGTGCGTCGTTGGCGGCGTCGGCGGTAGTCAGGAAGTTGTAGCTGGCCGGATAGTTCACCGCATAGGAGTCGACGGTGCGCGACCCCAAGGCGGGTTGCAGGGCGGCGAACAGCGCGTCGCCCACCATCCCCAGGCCGGGCGGCTCGGCGGTGCCGCGGGCGAAGATGAGTTGGACAGCCGGACAGTCGGCGGCCGCCGTCGGCGCCGGTCCGAATGTGATCGAAACCACTGACAGCACAACAGCAACCGTTATCCCAATGACCGGGCCAGCCGCCGGCCATCTACGAAGATTCATACGCCAGATCTTGACATAATCCCGGCGGAGGCCGTCGCCGGGATAGGCCCGATCGCCCGACTCCTCACCCGCACCGGGCTAGACCCGATCGCCCGACTCCTCACTCGCGCCTCACCGGCGCTCGCCGTCGCCGGGCTAGGCTCCTTCCCTGTGGCCGAAACCCCGTCCGACCCAGGCGACCTCGCTCGCAGGGCCGCCGCGGTCATCGCTGAGCGCACCGGAATCGCCGAGCATGACGTCGCCATCGTCCTCGGCTCGGGATGGTCGCCGGCGGTCGCGGCGCGCGGCACGCCGACCGCCGTGCTGCCCCAAGCCGACCTGCCCGGGTTCCGGCCGCCCACCGCGATGGGGCACACCGGCGAGCTGTTGTCGATGCGCATCGGCGCACACCGGGTGTTGGTGCTGGTCGGCCGCATCCACGCCTACGAGGGCCACGACCTGTGCCACATCGTGCATCCCGTACGGGCGGCCTGCGCGGCCGGCGTGCGCGCGGTCGTGCTCACCAACGCGGCGGGCGGACTGCGCCCGGACATGGCGGTCGGCGAACCGGTGTTGATCAGCGACCATCTGAACCTGACCGCGCGTTCCCCGCTGGTCGGCCCGCAATTCGTCGACCTGACCGACGCCTACTCCCCACGGCTGCGCGAATTCGCCCGCCAGGCCGACCCGACGCTGACCGAGGGCGTCTACGCCGGCCTGCCCGGCCCGCACTACGAGACTCCCGCGGAAATCCGGATGCTGCGGACGCTGGGCGCCGATCTGGTGGGCATGTCGACGGTGCACGAGACCATCGCGGCGCGGGCGGCCGGCGCCGAGGTGCTCGGGGTGTCGCTGGTGACCAATTTGGCAGCCGGCATCGGCGGCGAGCCGCTGAGCCACGTCGAGGTGCTCTCCGCCGGTGCCGCGTCCGCCAGCCGGATGGGCGCCCTGCTCGCCCTGATCCTCGAGCGGCTGCCCCGGTTTTAGGGCCATGACGCCCGAGGAGTGGATCGCCCACGACCCCGACCCACGGACGGCCGCCGAGCTCGCCGCGTGCGACCCCAACGAACTCGCCGCGCGCTTCGCCCATCCCCTGACGTTCGGCACCGCGGGTCTGCGTGGCCCGGTGCGCGGCGGCCCCGACGCCATGAACGTCGCGGTGGTGTCGCGGGCCACCTGGGCGGTGGCACAGGTACTCAAGCGGTGCGCCCCGGCCGGCGCGCAGGTGATCGTGGGGCGAGACGCCCGGCACGGCTCAGCGATATTCGCCACGGTGACCGCCGAAGTGCTTGCCGATCAAGGGTTTTCGGTACTTCTTCTGCCGGGTGCGGTGCCCACTCCGGTGGTCGCGTTCGCGGTGCGGCACACCGGCGCGCTCGCGGGGATCCAGATCACGGCCTCGCATAACCCGCCGGCCGACAACGGCTACAAGGTGTATGCCGACGGCGGTATCCAGATCGTCTCCCCCACCGACCGCGAGATCGAGGCCGCGATGGCCGACGCACCGCCGGCCGACCACATCGGCAGGACACCGGTCGAACCCGCACAGGCCGACCTGGTCGAGCGCTACATCGAGCGTGCCGCCGGCCTGCGGCGCGGCACCGGTTCGGCGAGGGTGGCCCTCACGCCGCTGCACGGGGTGGGCGGCGCGGTGGCCGTGGAGACATTGCACCGCGCCGGGTTCACCCGGGTGCACACCGTCGCCGCACAATTCGCACCCGACCCGGACTTTCCCACCGTCGCGTTCCCCAACCCCGAGGAGCCCGGCGCCGCCGATGCGTTGCTGGGCCTGGCCGCGGACGTGGGTGCCGACGTGGCGATCGCGCTGGACCCCGACGCAGACCGATGCGCCGTCGGCATTCCCGACGGGTCGGGATGGCGCATGCTGTCTGGCGACGAAACCGGTTGGCTGCTAGGCGATTACCTCCTTTCCCAGCCGCAGCGTGCCGAAACGCCGGTGGTGGCCAGCACGGTGGTGTCCTCGCGCATGCTGTCGGCCATCGCCGCGCACCACGGCGCCGTCCATGTCGAAACGCTCACCGGATTCAAATGGCTGGCGCGCGCCGACGCGGAGGTGCCCGGCGGCACCCTGGTGTACGCCTACGAGGAGGCGATCGGGCACTGCGTCGACCCGGCCGCGGTGCGCGACAAGGACGGCATCGGCGCCGCGGTGCTGGTGTGCGACCTGGTCTCCGCGCTGCTGCGCCAAGGCCGTTCGGTTGTCGACCTGCTCGACGAGCTGGCCCGCCGTTACGGGGTGCACGACGTCGCCGCGGTGTCGCGGCGGGTCGCCGACGCCGCCGAGGCCGCCGTCCTGATGCGCCGGCTGCGGACCACCCCGCCGGCGACACTGGCCGGGTTCGCCGCGCACCTCACCGACATCACCGACGCGCTGATCTTCACCGGCGGCGACGACGATACGTCGGTCAGGCTGGTGGTGCGGCCCTCCGGGACCGAGCCGAAGCTGAAGTGCTACTTGGAGATTCGCTGCGCGCCTGGCGGCGATCTGGATTCTTCGCGCCGGCGCGCCGGCGCCCTGCGCGCGGAGCTGGTCGCTGCGGTACGGGGCTGGTGAACAGGTTGGGCCCGAATTGGCGGTCACCGGCATCGCCGAGGCCCGGCACGATATAGGCCGACTTGTTGAGACCCTTGTCGACCGCAGCGGTGAAGACTCGCGCGTTCGGCGCCGCTTTCCGCACCGCCGCAAGGCCTTCCGGTGCGGCCACCACACACAGCACGGTGATATCCGTCGCACCGCGGCGCTGGAGCAGGCCGATGGTGTGCGCCATCGACCCGCCGGTGGCCAGCATGGGGTCAAGGACCAGCACCGGCCTGCGCGCAAGTTTGTCCGGCAGCGCCTCGAGATACGGGACCGGCAGGTGGGTTTCCTCGTCGCGGGCGACCCCGACGAAGCCCACCTCCGCCTCGGGTATCGCCGCCTGTGCGGCCTCGACCATGCCCAGCCCGGCCCGCAGCACCGGAACCAGTAGCGGCGCATTGACCAGCCGCGTCCCAGCCGCCGCGGCCACCGGGGTCCGGATCTTGACCGGCTTGCACGGCGCCACCCGGCTGGCTTCGTACATCAACATCAGCGTGAGCTCGCGCAGCGCGGCCCGAAACCCGGCGTTGTCGGTGCGTTCGTCACGCAGCACCGTCAGCCGGGCCGCGACCAACGGGTGGTCGATCACGCACACGTCCATCCCATGAAGGGTATATAACGATCGGGCAAAGCCCTTCTGACACGCTCGCGCTCATCCCGGGCATCGCCTACGCCGGTTCGTATACTCCCGGGGTGTCGCGCGAAACTCGAAGTCCGAGAAGGCTGCTCGGCAGGGCGCACCGCCTACTGCTGGCGCTCGGCGTGGTGGCCGTGGTCGGACTGGCGGCAAGCCCGCTGACCCCGCGCATAGGCCTTGCGGCAGCGGCCGTTCCGCAACCGGCGCACATCGTGATCGTGGTGGAGGAAAACCGTTCCGAAAACGGCATCATCGGCAACAAGTCGGCGCCCTTCATCACCTCCCTGGCCGCGAACGGCGCCAACATGACGCAGTCGTACGCCGAAACACACCCCAGCGAACCGAATTACCTGGCGCTGTTCGCCGGCAACACATTCGGGGTGACCAAGGACCTGTGCCCGGTCAACGCCGGCGCCGCACCCAACCTCGGATCCGAGTTACTGGCCGCGGGCCACACGTTCGTCGGCTTCGCCGAAGGCCTGCCGGCGGTCGGCTCACCGGTCTGCACCGCGGGCAAGTACGCGCGCAAGCACGTGCCGTGGACCAACTTCACCAACGTGCCGGCGGCGAACTCGTTGCCGTTTTCCGCGTTCCCGATGGGCAACTACGCCAGCCTCCCGACCGTGTCGTTCGTCATCCCCAACAACGACAACAACATGCACGACGGCTCCATCGCACAGGCCGACGCCTGGCTGAACCGCCAGCTGTCCGGCTACGCCAATTGGGCGGTGGCCAACAACAGCCTGCTGATCCTGACGTTCGACGAGGACGATAACGGCAGCCGCAACCAGATCCCCACGGTGTTCTATGGCGCCCACGTCCGCCCCGGCAACTACAGCGAGCAGATCAACCACTACAACGTGCTGTCCACGGTGGAACAGATGTACGGGCTGCCCAAGACGGGCTACGCCGCCAACGCCGCGCCCATCACCGACATCTGGGGCTGAGCGCCACTACCTTGATCGCCACTACCTTGATGGTGGCGACCCGCTTCACCCGGCCACACCGCGCTCGCGATCGCCACTACCTTGATGGTGGCGACGGCACGTTCGCCCGTCGTCGCTATTGTGTGCCGCATGGCTGCTGACCTCGTGCCCATTCGCCTGAGCCTGTCCGCCGGTGACCGCTACACCGTGTGGGCGCCCCGCTGGCGCGACGCCGGCGACGAGTGGGAGGCGTTCCTGGGCAAGGACGAGGACCTGTTCGTCTTCACCTCCGTGGCCGACCTGGTCGCATTCGTGCGGTCGGACACCGACAACGATCTGACCGACCATCCGGCATGGAAGGCCCTGACCTCGGCGCACGCGCACGACTTCGAACCCGCTGAGGACAAGCAGTTCGATCTGGTCGCCGTCGAGGAGCTGGTGTCGGAGAAGCCCACCGCTGAGTCGGTGGCCGCACTGGCGGGCACGCTGGCCATCGTCTCGTCCATCGGATCGGTGTGCGAGCTGGCGGCGGTGTCGAAGTTCTTCAACGGCAACCCCAGCCTGGGCACCGTGTCGGGCGGGTTCGAGCACTTCACCGGCAAGGCCGGCGCCAAACGCTGGCATTCGATCGCCGAGGTCATCGGGCGCAGCTGGGACGACGTGCTCGGCGCGATCGACGACATCGCCACCACCCCCGAGGTCGATGACGCGCTGTCGGAAAAGGCCGCCGACGAACTGGCCGAGGAGCGCGACGAAGACGAAGTCGACGAAGCCGGCACCGAAGACGCCGCCGCCGACACCGACACCCCCGAGGAATCCGAGGACGACGAAGGCGAGGACGAGGACACCGCCGACGCCGACCACCAGACGGCCGGCGACAGCGCGGTGCTGGGCGGCGACAAGGACTTCTGGCTGCAGGTGGGCATCGACCCGATCCGGATCATGACGAGCTCGGGCACCCTCTACACACTGCGCTGCTACCTCGACGACCAGCCGATCTTCCTGGGCCGCAACGGACGGATCAGCGTGTTCACGTCCGAGCGCGCGCTGGCCCGCTACCTGGCCGACGAGCACGACCACGACCTGTCCGATCTGAGCACCTATGACGACATCCGCACCGCCGCCACCGACGGTTCCCTGGCGGTGGAGATCACCGACGACAACGTCTACGTGCTCAGCGGCCTGGCCGACGACCTCGCCGACGGGCCGGACGCCGTGGACCGGGAGCAACTGGAGCTGGCCGTCGAGGTGCTCCGTGACATCGGCGACTACTCCGAGGATCCCGCGGTCGACAAGGCGCTGGAAACCAACAGGCCGCTGGGCAAGCTGGTGGCCGCCGTGCTCGAGCCCGACTCGGTCACCACGCCGTCGCCCCCCTACGCCGCGGCGGTACGCGAGTGGGAGAAATTGGAGCAATTCGTCGAGGGGCGGCTCCGCCGCGAATAGGGTGCGCCCGACGCCTCAGGTTTGACGGGTCCCCGAGCCTCCTCTTTACTGGCGGCAGCATCAGGAGACGGGAAGGTTGAGTGACGTGTCGCTTCCCGGAATCGGCCCGCTGCCGCTCTACGGGTTCCAGCGTCCGGGCATGTTGTTGTTCGGTGTGGTGCCGCTGGCCCTGCTGGCCGTCTACCTCCTCGTCCAGGCTCGCCGCCGCCGCCGGCTGCACCGGTACACCGACGCCGCCGTGGCGCAGTCGCCGTGGCGGCATCTGCCGATCGCCGCGTCGCTGCTCTGCCTCGCGTTGCTGACCATCGCGCTGGCCACGCCCACCCACGACATGCGCATCCCCCGCAACCGCGCCGTCATCATGCTGGTCATCGACATGTCGCAGTCCATGCGGGCAACCGACGTCGAGCCAAACCGGCTCAAGGCCGCCGAACAGGCCGCCAGCCAGTTCGCCGAACAGCTGACGCCGGGCATCAACCTCGGGCTGGTCGGCTTCGCGGGCACGCCCTATTTGCTGGTGCCGCCCACCCCGCAACACCAGGCGACCGTCGACGCGCTGAAGAAGCTGGACTTCGCCGACAGCACGGCCACCGGCCAAGCCATCTTCACCGCCCTGCACGCGATCGGCGCCACGGCGGTCACCGGCGGTGACAACCCACCGCCGGCCCGCATCGTGCTGCTCTCCGACGGCCGCGAGAACAGACCGTCCAATCCCAGCGATCCGCACGACGGTGTCTACACGGCGGCGCGCCTGGCCAAGGACGAGGGCGTGCAGATCTCGACGATCTCGTTCGGAACCAAGGGCGGCGAAATCGAGATGGACGGGCAACGCGTCGCGGTGCCCGTGTCGACCGACCAGATGAAGACGATCGCCAGGCTCTCCGGCGGACAGTCCTACACCGCCACCAACATCGGCGAGCTCAACAAGACCTACAACGCGATCGAGAACGAGATCGGCTACCGCACGGTGCCGGGGCCGGGCAGCTCCGGCTGGCTGCGGCTCGGGGTGCTGGCCGCCCTGATCGCGACGGCGTTGGCACTGCTGATCAACCGGCGCCTGCCGACCTAGGGGCCACCCGGGGTTTCAGGCGGGCAGCCTGCGGTTCAGCAGCAGGCCGGCCAAGACGGCGCCGGCCATCACGACGGCACCGAGCAGCATCCAGGCCAGGCTCGCGTCGCCCTTGACGGTTTCGTAGCCGATCTGGTGCTGCAGCGTCGTGTACACGTTCTCCAGGGAGTCCAGGCTGTCGGCGTGGAACGCCTGCCCGTCGGTGATCTCGCAGATCTTCTGCAGGGTCTGATCGTCCACCGGAACCGGAATCGTGGAGCCCTCGTAGTCGACGGTGCCGTACGGGGTGCCGAACGAGATCGTCGAGATCTGCACGCCCCCCGACTTGGCCGCCCGGGCCGCGGTGAACGCCCCCTGCGGCGCGTTGGGGTCCAGCGGCACGTTCTCGGCGCCGTCGGACTCCAGCACGATGCGCGCCGGCGGCGGCCCGTCGCCGCCACCCATCACCGAACCGACCGTCGCGATCGCCTGCAGCGCGGTGAAAATGCCTTCTCCCGTAGCGGTTTTCGGGGCGGGCTGCAGGCTGTCGATGCCCGATTTCACCGCGCCGCGGTTCGTCGTCGGGGGAACCAACAGAGTGGCGTTGGCCGCGAACTCCACCAGCCCCAGGTTGATGGCCGGCGTCAGCTGGTCGGCGAACTGCTTGCCGGCCTCCTTCGCCGCGGCCAGGCGGGTCGGCGGAACATCGTTGGAGGCCATCGATTCCGAGACGTCGATGACGAGCATCACGACCGCGCGGTTGAGCGGGATCCGGACGTCCGACGTCGGCCCGGCCATCGCCGTGGTCAGCAGCACCAGCGACGCGGCCAGCAGGATGGTCGGCACGTGCCGCCACCGGCTCGGGTGCGGCGGGGCGACGCGCTCGAGCACCTCCATGTTGGCGAACCGCAGCACCCGGCGACGGCGGGCGAATTGCTGCACGACGTAAAGGCCGATCACGAGCAGCACCACCAGCAGCGACAGGAAGAACCAGGGGTTCTGGAATCCAGTCAGCGACACCGGGCCCAGCAGGGGCAACTTCATGTCCAGCCACACTATGCGTCAGATGTGGACGCCGCATCGCCCCCGCCGTCGCGGCGGCTCATCCGGCGACGAGATCGCGGCGCTGCGTGAATTTGATGTCGAGGCTGCGCAGGTGGGTCTGCAGCCCGGCGTCCTGGACGGGGATCAGGTGCGCTGGCTCGTCGGTCTCGTTGTAGTGCGCGTGCCACATTCCGGGCGGGGTGGTGAAGGCGCAGCCGGCCTGCCAGTCCACCCGAATGGGATCGACGATGTCGCCGCGCTCGTCGAGACGCGTGCCCAGCAGCGTGTAGCAGCCGGCCGGGGGCGCATCCAGGATGAGGTCCAACGCGACCGACTGGTGCCGGTGCGGGCGCTGCACCTGGTGGGGCGGCAGCACGCCGAGCATGGCCCACAACACGTGGGTGATGGTCAGGGTCTGATCCTGATCGGCGTTGGCCAGGAGCACGCTGACCCGGCTCTTGTCGTTGGCGCCCGGGCGCGAGGCGATCTCGGTCAGCTTGGCCACCACGTCGGCGCGGCGGAACTTGGTCGCGCGGAACCGCGGCCGGGTCGCGTCGGCGCCGAGGTAGCGCATGAGCGGCTCGTCGTGCACCCAGTACAGGGCCGTGTCGGTGGCGGCGTAGAACACCGAGTGCGCGCCGGCGGGCAGCGTCAGGAAGTCGCCCTTCTCCCATTCGACCAGCCGGCCGTTGACCGCCGCGAAGCCCCGCCCATCGAGCACGTAGTACAGCTGCGAGGTGGCGTTGGGGTTGGTATCGACGTGTTCGTTCGCGCGGATGCGCACGAAGTTGGCCAGCAGCGCGGGGCTGGTCGCCGGCCCCGTCGTGGCGCCCAGCTCGGTGGACAGATCCAGCGGGATCACGCCGGTCGGCGCGTCCAGGTAGGTCTCGGGACCGAACCGCCTGATCGGCACCCGGGGGGTGAGACCCGAGCCGATCGGGTTGGCGGCCTTGGAGTACTCGAAGTACTCGGCGCGCTCGGCCCACTCTTCGAACCGGCCCTCGAACCCGTACTCGGCGACGTTGATCATCGGTGCGGGGACCGTCGGGTCCAGGTTCGGTGTCGCTAGCTGCTGCGTGGTGGGCATGCCCGTCTCCCTTAGTGCTGATGTCTATCTCGTGTCTGAATAGTATTTATCTTGTATCTAAGTGTCAAACGCCGCAGGTAGGCGCCGCGGGTGTACGGTCATCAGCACGGTTGAGATACGACTTAGCTACCAGAGGGGGCGCGGCGTGGCAGCAAAGGACGCCCGGTCGGGGACGGCCAAGGATCGCGCGCTCGACTACGTCAAGACGCGGGTGCTCGCCGGGGAGTTCCCCGGCGGCGAGCTGATCAGCGAGGGCGACGTGGCCACCGCGCTGGGGATGTCGCGAACGCCCGTACGCGAGGCGTTTTTGCGGCTGGAGGCCGAGGGGCTGCTGCGCCTGTATCCGCAGCGCGGCGCGCTGGTGGTTCCGGTGTCGCCGGACGAGGTGCGCGCGGTGATGGAGGCACGCTTGGTGCTGGAGCAGTTCGCGGCCGGCAAGGTGATCGGGCGCGGCGCGACCGCGTGCGCGGCCGTGTTCGAGCGCCTGTCCGTCGAGCTGGCCCGGCAACGCGACGCGGCGGCCGCGACGGACTGGCGGGAGTTCGTGGAGGCCGACCGCGCCTTCCACGCCATCACGCTGCAGGAGTCGGGCAACGCCATCCTGTCGGGCTTCTACGCCTCCCTGCGCGACCGCCAGATGCGGATGATCGGGGAATCGGCACTGCGCGAGCCCGATCGGGTGGCCACGATCCTGGCGGAGCACCGGGGCATCGGGGAAGCGTTGCGCGACGGCGACTTACCGCGTGCACTGCAGGCGGTGCAGACCCACTTGGCCGGCACGGTGCGGGCCATGCGACTGTCGGTGTTCTAGGACTCCGGTCGCAGGTGATCGACGGGTGTTCGCATCCGACCGCGGACGATCGGCACGCAATCCCCCGGGAGTTCTGTGGTGACCTGCACACCGGAGCGGGTCAGTTCGTCGAGAAATCTCGGTAGCGGCTCCATCGCGCCGGTGGGGAGGTCGTGCAGCACGACCACGGTGTGCTGGTAGCTGCGGGTATCGGCGAGCGCCCGGCTCACCCAGCCGCCGGGATCGGCCCAGTCGCGCGGGACGCTGTTCCACAGGACGCAGCTGTACTTCTCCGCGATGAGGTGATCGACCGCCGCCTGATTCAGACAGCGCCGGTCGAGCACGCCCTCCGTTCCCCATGGTCGGAAGTACCGATCTGCATCAGCGAAATCATCCAAAAGCTTTTGCGTACCGTTGATTTCGTGAATAGCTTCCGCCGGTGATAGCTCGCCCAGAGGTCGACCATGGGTGAAGGAGTGATTGCCGATCCGATGCCCATCACGCACGGCCCGCGCCGTCAGCGCGCGTCCCTGCGGCGCGCAAACCCTCTCCCCGACGACGAAGAAGATAGCGGACATCCGCCGCTGCGCCAGCGCATCGAGAACCCGATCCGTGACTCCAGGCGTCGGGCCGTTGTCGAAGGTCAAAGTGATCTTCGGCGTCACATTCGCATGCATGCAGGTCCTCACCCGTCACATCATGGTTGCCTGACTGATCGATCAGACAGTATGTTATCGGGTAACCGGTGCCGAAGAGAAGAGTCGATGTTGACCGCAACAGTTCCGGAGGCTCAGCACAACGCTGGTTCCGCCGCGACGGCAGGCGACGCCCGGCAGCGAATCCTGCGGACCACGGTGAGGTGCTTCGGCGCGTACGGCTACGAGAAATCCTCGATGAAGCTCATCTCGAACGAGGCCGGCGTTTCGCAGACGCTGCTGCACTATCACTTCGAGACGAAGGAGAAGCTCTTCCAGGCGGCGATCGACGACATGGCCAAGACGATGTTCTCCACCGCTTCGGCCCGACTGACGGACGCGGTGTCCGTGGGTGACGGCCTGACCAAGGCGGGCGATCTGGTCTACACCCTGTTCATCGATAACCTCGACGCCGTCACCTTCATGGTCGAGTTCGCCGCGGCGGCCAACCACAACGAGTTCTTGCGGACCGCGTATGTCGACTATCGCGATACCCAGCGCGGGCGGATCGCCGAGCTGCTACGCACGATCATTGGTGACGATGCGCCGCCGGGTTTGATCGACGAGACGGTGCATCTCTTCGAAATCGTGCTGCTGGGCATGTCGATGCAGCGTCCGTTCATCTCCGATACTTCACGCTTCCGCAGCGATTTCGATGCTTTCGCGCGCATGATCGGCACCCACATCACCCAAGGATTGGATCGGAGAAGCTGATGATCCCGAACACCACCACGGCGCCAGTGCCGCCGATGGTCGAAGACGCGGTGACAGGATCCGGTGCCAGACGTATTTTCGTGCGCCGCTACGACAATGACAACGCCGACTATGTCTTGGTGCTGGTGCATGGGACCGCCGGGAACAGCGAGGGTTACGACACGTTCGCCGAGCACATGCGCCGCCACTATCGGGCGGCGGTCTACTCGTTCGACCTCACCGGGCACGGTCGCACCGAGGGCATGGCGGGTGTGTTCACCTTCGAAGACTTTCTCGAAGACACCAGGGCAGTAACCGATTACGCCGCACGACGCACTTCGCTACCCGTCGTCGTGCACGGCGCCAGCCAGGGTGGCGAAGTCGCCTTTCACGCGCTCGACGCGTGCCCGGCCGTGGCGGCCGGTGTGTGCATGAACATCTTGTTGAACCACGAGACGCCAATGAGGACGGCGATCCGACTGTTTCAGTCGCGCCCAGCGCAATGCGCGGCAGCCAGGATAGGTGATCGGCTGCCGGTCCCGCTGCGACGGTTCATAGACTTCAAGGCCGCCTACCAAGAAGACCCCGGATTGCTGGACACGAAGAAGAAGGACCCGTTCTACGTCTGGTCGTATGGATTCAAGAGCTACCACTCGGTGTTCAACTATGTCCCGCCTCTGCCCGCCGCCGCCAATACGAAACCCGTTCTGATCACCTGCGGCGAGCACGATGAAATCGTCGGCGCCGAGCACTGCCGCGCATGCTTTGAGCGGATCGGCGGAACCAAGGACTTTTTCATGATGCCCGGCGGCGGCCATCAGCTCATGTTGTTCGACAGAACCGTCTACAGCCGGGTCATCGACTCGTGGATTCGGGAGCGTGTGCTCGGCAAGGCCCAATCATGGGAAGCGGCAATCGGACCCGAAGAGCGGAGCTACTTCGAGTTCCTCGACCGGGAACGTGCCAATGACGCAGCCGGTGAGCCCGAGTACCGCTATTCGATGATCGATCGCGCTCTGATGCGGGTCTGTAACGGCACGATCGAGCGCGGCGTCCGTTATTTCTCCAACGCTGACGTCAGCGCACAGTGGCGCTTCACCGCAGAACTAGTCAGCGAAATCGACTACACCGCATGGGAATTCCTACGCGACTACCTTCCATACGCAAACACCGAACGCCCGCAGATGGCAGTGGTCGGCTGCGGCAGCGGCGGGGCGATCGCGGGATTGCTGGAACGATATCCAGAGTTGGGCGAGTGGGACATCGTCGGCGTCGACGTCGACTATAAAGCGATCGACGCAGCCCGCAAGCGCTTCACCGACAACACCAGGCTGAAGTTCATTGTCGGCGATGCACGAACCGCGGATGTGTTGGCGACCAGTCGGTTCGATCTTGTTTACCTGCACGGGGTCCTCGACCATTGCACCGAGCACCGCCGTCTGTTCGACAGCGTATTACGCGCGCTGAAGCCGGGCGGCCGGATGTTCTACGTCACGCCGGATCGCAACCTGTTCACCTGGCTTTGCTTCGTCGCGATTGGGCCGCTGTACGTGTTCGGTCTGCACAAGTCCAACCACGACTTTCGGCGATTCCCCCGCCCGGCGGAGCTGAATAGCCTCCTTCAGGACGCCGGTTTCGAGTTGCTGCCCCGGCGAGGTCGGCCGACCGCGCCGGCCATGGTCGGCCTCGAGTACAAGTCTGGGATGAATCCGTTCCCGGTCAGGAGGTCGGTGCGCACTCGCGCCCTCGACGAGAAGATCTTCAAGCACACCAGCCCCAGGTGGTGGTTGCGCAACGGCTTCATCGGTGAGTATGCGGGGGCGGCGCAAAAGCCGAGCCGATGAATTTCGGAGCGGCTTAGAACGTCGACGCCGCCCGCTATCCAATCAGCACGGCGTAGCGCGGCTTGATCACCTCGTCGATGATCGCCAGGCGCTCGTCGAACGGGAGGAATGCGGACTTCATCGCATTGATGGTGAACCGCTCGAGGTCGCTCCAGCCGTAGCCGAAAGCCTCGACCAGGCGCAGCATTTCGCGGCTCATGAAGGTGTCGCTCATCAACCGGTTATCTGTATTGACGGTCACCCGGAACCGCGCGCGGGCCAGCAGATCGAACGGATGCTCGGCGATGCTCTTGACGGCGCCGGTCTGCACGTTGGAGCTCGGACACAGCTCCAACGGAATTCGCTTGTCCCGCAAAATCGCTGCCTGTTGACCCAACCGAACCTGTCCGTCGGGCAGCACTTCGATGTCGTCGACGATCCGCACCCCGTGGCCCAGCCGGTCGGCGCCGCAGAAGGCGATCGCCTCGTGGATGGACGGCAAACCGAACGCCTCGCCGGCATGAATAGTGAAGCGGGCGTTGTGATCTCGCATGTACTCAAAGGCGTCCAGGTGCCGCGTCGGCGGGTTGCCGGCCTCGGCGCCGGCGATGTCGAAACCGACGACTCCCTTGTCCCGGAACCGGATTGCCAGCTCGGCGATCTCCCGGGACACCGCCGCGTGCCGCATGGCGGTGACCAGCAGGCGCACCACCAGCGGACGGCCAGCGCCGGCACAGGCCTTCTCACCGTCGGCCAATCCGGCCAGCACGGCGTCGACGATGGCGTCGAAGGACATCCCACGGTCGATGTGCAGCTCGGGTGCGAACCGGATCTCGGCGTAGACCACCGAGTCGGCGGCCAGGTCTTCCACGCACTCGTAGGCGACGCGATGCAGCGCCTCGGGTGTCTGCATCACGGCGACGGTGTGTGAAAACGGCTCCAGGTAGCGCTCCAGCGATCCGCTGTGCGAACGCGTGCGAAACCACGTCGCCAGCTCGTCGACATCGGTGGCGGGCAGCTCGTCATAGCCGATCTGCCCGGCGATCTCCAGCACGGTCGACGGGCGGAGCCCGCCGTCGAGGTGATCGTGCAGCAGCGCCTTGGGCGCCTTGCGGATCTGCTCGAGGCCCAGTGGCGCGGTCATGTGACGATCCGATCGATGATCAGCGGCCGGGAAGCCGGGGGCGTGTCGCCGACGCTCCAGCCACCATCCAGCTCGCCCAGCGCCGCGCCGAAGCGCTCCGGGGTGTCGGTGTACAGGGTGAACAGCGGCTCACCGGCCGTGACCGGCTCGCCGGGGCGGCGGTGCATCCTGATACCGGCGCCGAACTGCACCCGATCGCCCGGACGGGATCTGCCCGCACCGAGCCGCCAAGCCGCCAGCCCCACTGCCATCGCGTCGATATCGCCCATTGTGCCGCCCCGGGCGGCGGTCACGGTCTCGGCGTGCCGACCGATCGGCAACGGCACCGACAAATCTCCGCCCTGGGCGGCGATGAGCCGGCGAAATCGGTCCATCGCGGTGCCGTCGCGCAGCGTCTCGGCGGGATCGTGGTCGTCGATCCCGGCCAGCTCGAGCATCTCGGAAGCCAGCCGAAGCGTCAGCTCGACGACGTCGGGCGGGCCGCCCCCGCCCAGCACCTCGAGCGACTCGGCGACCTCGAGGGCGTTGCCGACGGTCGCGCCCAGCGGGCGGTTCATGTCCGTCAGCAGCGCGCGGGTCCGCACCCCGTGCGCGGCGCCCAGCTCGACCATGGTGCGCGCCAGCTCGCGGGACTGCGCCTCGGAGTCGGTGAACGCGCCGGAACCGACCTTCACGTCGAGCACCAGCGCGCCGGCCCCTTCGGCCAGCTTCTTGCTCATCACCGAGCTGGCGATCAAGGGGAGCGACTCGACGGTGGCGGTGATGTCGCGCAGCGCGTACAGCCTGGCGTCGGCGGGGGCCAGGTCCCCGGCGGCGAAGATGGCCGCGCCGAGGATGCGCAGTTGGTCGCGCACGCGCCGGTTGGACAACTGGGCGGTGAACCCGGCGATGGATTCCAGCTTGTCCAGGGTGCCGCCGGTGTGGCCGAGCCCGCGGCCCGACGCCTGCGGCACCGCCGCGCCGCAGGCGGCGACGACGGGCACGAGGGGCAGGGTGATCTTGTCCCCCACCCCGCCGGTGGAGTGCTTGTCCACCGTGGGCACGTCGAGGTCGCTGAAGTCGAGCCGCTCGCCCGAGGCCAGCATCGCCGCCGTCCAGCGGGCGGTCTCGCCGCGATCCATACCGCGCAACAGGATCGCCATCAGCAGGGCCGCCATCTGTTCCTCGGCCACCCGGCCGTCGGTGTAGGCGTCGACGACCCAGTCGATCGCGGCGTCGGACAACCGGCCGCCGTCGCGCTTGGTCCTGATCACCGTGGGCGCGTCGAACGCGGGCGGCATCAGTCGCGCCCCGCGGCGAGGTCGTCGGGGCCGAAGGCGTCCGGCAGCAGGTCACCGAGCCGGCGCGGCCCGCGCGGATGGTCGATCAACAGCTCGGGGCCCCCGTGTTCGGCCAGCACCTGGCGGCATCGCCCGCACGGCATCAGCACCGATCCGCGCTGATCCACGCACGCCAACGCGACCAGCCGGCCGCCGCCGGTCGAATGCAGGGCACACACCACGGCGCACTCGGCGCAGAGACCAAGGCCATATGAGACGTTCTCCACATTGCAGCCGGTGACCACACGCCCGTCGTCGACCAGCCCGGCCGCACCGACACGGAACCTGGAGTACGGCGCATAAGCCGCCGCCGAGACTTGTGTTGCCTTGTCCCGCAGCATATTCCAGTCGATATCCGGCATCACGCAACCCCGCTCACCCATGGCCGATTCCGACAGTCACCCTAGCCGCAAAACGGCATGTCGCTTGAGGACATCGGCGCAAGCCACCTCGTGTGCGAGCTAAGCTCAAGTGCCCGGCGTGACTGTCGCGCAACGTCGCACAACGAAGGTCGCAAAAAGGCGAGGACTGGGGTGACACTGGGGTGAGTACGCAACCGACAACCGCGGATCCGGCACCGGTTTCATCGCGCAGACGCAGGCCGCCGCGGACCCTGTACCGGGGAGATCCCGGAATGTGGGCGTGGGTGCTGCATCGCATCAGCGGCGCGACGATCTTCTTTTTCCTGTTCGTGCACGTCCTGGACGCCGCGATGCTGCGGATCAGCCCGCAGACCTACAACGCGGTGATCCGCGACTATCAGATGCCGATCGTCGGCCTGATGGAATACGGCCTGATCGCCGCGGTCGCTTTCCACGGCCTGAACGGGATCCGGGTGATCCTGATCGACTTCTGGTCCGAAGGCCCGCGCCACCAGCGGCTGATGTTCTGGATCGTCGGCGTCGTGTTCCTGCTGCTGATGGTCTCCGCCGGCGTGGTGACCGTGGTCCACATGATGGACCACTTCGGATGAGCAGCCCAGACCTTCAGCTGACCCGGGGCCAGACGGCGCCGGTCAAGCAGCGCTCCCACGACCGCCCCGCCAGCCTGGACAATCCGCGTTCGCCGCGGCGCCGGGCCGGCATCCCCAACTTCGAGAAGTTCGCCTGGCTGTTCATGCGGTTCTCGGGCATCGCACTGTTCGTGCTGGCGATCGGTCACCTGTTCATCATGCTGATGTGGGACCACGGCGTTTACCGGATCGACTTCAACTATGTGGCGCAGCGCTGGGCGTCGCCGTTCTGGCAAGTCTGGGACCTGACGCTGCTGTGGCTTGCCCAACTACACGGCGGCAACGGCCTGCGCACCATCATCGACGACTACAGCCGCAAGGACAGCACCCGGTTCTGGCTCAACAGCCTGCTGTTGTTGTCGATGGGGTTCACGTTGGTGCTGGGCACCTACGTGCTGCTGACATTCGACCCCAACATTCACGCCTGATCGAGGGAGGCTGACCCGTGATCCAGCAACACCGGTACGACGTGGTGATCGTCGGTGCGGGCGGGGCCGGGATGCGGGCGGCGGTGGAAGCGGCTCCGCGGACACGTACCGCGGTGCTGACCAAGCTCTACCCCACCCGCAGCCACACCGGCGCCGCCCAGGGCGGGATGTGCGCGGCGCTGGCCAACGTCGAGGACGACAACTGGGAATGGCACACCTTCGACACCGTCAAGGGTGGCGACTACCTCGCCGACCAGGACGCGGTCGAAATCATGGCCAAGGAAGCCATCGACGCGGTGCTTGACCTGGAGAAGATGGGGATGCCGTTCAACCGCACCCCCGAGGGCCGCATCGACCAGCGCCGCTTCGGTGGCCACACCCGCGACCACGGCAAGGCCCCGGTGCGCCGGTCCTGTTACGCCGCCGACCGCACCGGGCACATGATCCTGCAGACGCTGTATCAGAACTGCGTCCGTCACGACGTGCAGTTCTTCAACGAGTTCTACGCGCTGGACCTGGTGCTCACCCAGACCCCGAGCGGGCCGGTGGCCACCGGTGTGGTCGCCTACGAGCTGGCCACCGGGGAGATCCACGTCTTCCACGCCAAGGCCGTCATCATCGCGACCGGCGGCTCGGGCCGGATGTACAAGACCACCTCCAACGCGCACACCCTGACAGGCGACGGTATCGGCATCGTCTTCCGCAAGGGACTTCCGTTGGAGGACATGGAGTTTCACCAATTCCATCCGACCGGCCTGGCCGGACTGGGCATCTTGATCTCCGAGGCCGTGCGCGGCGAGGGCGGGCGGCTGCTCAACGGCGAGGGTGAGCGGTTCATGGAGCGCTACGCCCCGACGATCGTCGACCTGGCGCCGCGCGACATCGTCGCCCGTTCCATGGTTTTGGAGGTCCTGGAGGGCCGCGGCGCCGGGCCGCACAAGGACTACGTCTACATCGACGTCCGCCACCTCGGTGAGGACGTGCTCGCGGCCAAGCTGCCCGACATCACCGAGTTCGCCCGCACCTACCTGGGGGTGGACCCGGTGCACGAGCTGGTGCCGGTGTACCCGACGTGCCACTACGTGATGGGCGGCATCCCCACCACCGTCACCGGACAGGTGTTGGCCGACAACACCTCCACCGTGCCGGGCCTGTACGCGGCCGGCGAGTGCGCCTGCGTGTCCGTGCACGGCGCCAACCGGCTGGGCACCAACTCGCTGCTGGACATCAACGTGTTCGGCCGCCGGGCCGGGATCGCCGCCGCCAATTACGCGCGGGGACACGACTTCGTCGACATGCCCCCGGAGCCGGCGGCGATGGTCGTCGGCTGGGTGGGCGCCATCTTGAGCGAACACGGCAACGAGCGCGTCGCCGACGTCCGGGGCGCCCTGCAGCAGACCATGGACAACAACGCCGCGGTGTTCCGCACCGAAGAGACGCTGAAGCAGGCGCTGACCGACATCCACGCTTTGAAGGAGCGATATTCCCGAATCGCCGTGCACGACAAGGGGAAACGCTTCAACAGCGACCTGCTGGAAGCCATCGAGCTGGGCTTTCTGCTGGAGCTGGCCGAGGTCACCGTGGTCGGGGCGCTGAACCGCAAAGAGTCTCGCGGCGGCCACGCCCGCGAGGACTACCCGAACCGCGACGACGTCAACTACATGCGCCACACCATGGCCTATAAGCAGGGCACCGACCTGCTCAGCGACATCGCGCTGGACTTCAAGCCCGTGGTACAGACGCGCTACGAACCCAAGGAACGGAAATACTGATGACGGACGTTGCAGAGCCGCAGGTGGAGACCTTGGAACCGCCCCTGCCGCCGGTTCCCGACGAGGCGGTGATGGTGACCGTCAAGATCGCCCGGTTCAACCCCGACCAGCCCGACGCCTTCGCGGAAACCGGTGGCTGGCAAAGCTTTCGGGTGCCGTGCCTACCCAGCGACCGGATGCTCAACCTGCTGATCTACATCAAGAGCTACCTGGACGGGACGCTGACCTTCCGCCGCTCCTGCGCGCACGGGGTGTGCGGTTCGGACGCCATGCGGATCAACGGTGTCAACCGGCTGGCGTGCAAGGTGCTGATGCGCGATCTCCTGCCCAAGAAGGCGGGCAAGCCGCTCACCATCACGGTCGAGCCGATCCGCGGGCTGCCGGTCGAGAAGGACCTGGTGGTCGACATGGAGCCGTTCTTCGACGCCTACCGCGCGGTCAAGCCGTACCTGATCACCTCCGGCAACCCGCCGACCCGCGAACGCATCCAGAGCCCGACCGACCGCGCCCGCTACGACGACACCACCAAGTGCATCCTGTGCGCGGCGTGCACCACCAGTTGCCCGGTCTTCTGGCACGAGGGCAGTTACTACGGACCGGCGGCGTTCGTCAACGCGCACCGCTTCATCTTCGACAGCCGCGACGAGGGCGCCAGCGAACGCCTCGACATCCTCAACGAGGTCGACGGCGTGTGGCGGTGCCGCACCACGTTCAACTGCACCGAGGCCTGCCCGCGCGGCATCCAGGTCACCAAGGCGATCCAAGAGGTCAAGCGCGCGATCATGTTCTCGCGCTGATTGGCCGCCACCGACCGTCACACATCGCGGGCCTGTCTCGTCTGACCGGTATGACACAGAAAACCCGCATCGAGCCCCTGCCCCCGAGGCGCGCCGGGCTGCTGACCCGGGCCATGTACCGGATCGCCAAGCGGCGCTACGGCCAAGTTCCCGAGCCGTTCGCCGTGGCCGCGCATCATCGCAAGCTGATGATCGCAAGCGCCCTGCACGAGACGATGGTCGACCGGGCGTCGAAAACGCTGCCGGCCAGCGCGCGTGAGCTGGCGGTGCTGTGGACCGCGCGCCAGATCGGCTGCTCGTGGTGCGTCGACTTCGGATCGATGCTGCAGCGCCTGGACGGCCTGGACGTGGCGCGGCTCACGGAGATCGACGACTACGCCACCTCGCCGGCCTACAGCGACGACGAGCGTGCCGCCATCACCTATGCCGCCGCGATCACCAGCGACCCGCACACCGTCACCGACGAGCAGGTCGACGACCTCCGGGCGCGCTTCGGCGACGCCGGTGTGTTCGAGCTGACCTACCAGATCGGGTTGGAGAACATGCGCGCGCGGGTGAATTCCGCGCTGGGCATCACCGAACAGGGCTTCAATTCCGGTGACGCGTGCCGCGTGCCCTGGATGGACCAGCTCAACGAGACGGGCGCAGCGGAGAGCCGGTGAACTTCTCGGGGTTGGCGATATCCCAGAGCGCGCTGACCTTTCCGTCGCGCACCGTCACCGCCGTGATCCGCGGCGCCATCTCGCGGTAGCCGTCGCTGGCCGGGCAGCCGGCCGTGTAGATGCCGAGTTCGCCGTTGACGAACCCCAACTGATAGGCGGTGAACATCGACGGGCCGTAGCGTTGCGCAAGGCCGAACATGAAGCGGACCACCTTGTCGGCTCCGTGGATGACCTGAACCGCCGTGGGCGCCTTGCCATTCGAATCGCCGGTGAAAACGACGTCCGGGTGCAGCAGCGCCACCACCGCTTCCAGATCGCCGGATGCCATGGCGGCCAACAACTTGCCGACCACCTCGTCGTGCGCCGGATCCGGTTGGGGCGGCGGCTCGGCCGTGACGGCCTTGCGCGCCCGCGACGCCAGCTGCCGGGCCCCTGCCTCGCTGGTTCCCAGCACCTCGGCCACCTCCGCGAACGGCACGGCGAACCCGTCGTGCAACACGAACGCGACCCGCTGATCGGGCGAGAGCCGTTCCAGCACCACCATCGCCGCGAATCGGGCGTCCTCGCCGGCCACCACCGCGGACAGCGGATCGGCTTCCGAAGAAGGAGCGGGACCGAACCCGGTGACCACCGGCTCGGGCAGCCAGTTTCCGGTGTAGGTCTCGCGACGATGCGCGGCCGAGCGCAACCTGTCCAGACCCAGCCTGCTCACCACCGTGGTCAACCACGCCCGCAGGTCGGCTATCGCCGTGTCCTGCCGGTGCCAGCGCAGCCAGGCATCCTGAACGATGTCCTCGGCATCGGCGACGGTGCCGGTCAGCCGGTAGGCGACCGACATGAGATGCGGCCGAAGGGCTTCGAATTCGGCGACCTGCGTCGAGGTCATACCGACCAGACTAGCGCTACGCTCACCACCAACATGACCGACAACCTGTGGCTGCACTTCTCCCGGCACGGCCCGGGAATCACGCCGCCGATCATCACCCGCGGCGAGGGCGTCACGATCTTCGACGACCGCGGTAAGAGCTACCTCGACGGCCTTTCCGGGCTGTTCACCGTGCAGGTCGGCCACGGCCGGGCCGAGCTCGCCGAGGCCGCCGCCCGGCAGGCGGGCACGCTGGCGTTCTTCCCGCTGTGGGGGTATGCCACCCCCACGGCCATCGAGCTGTCCGAGCGTCTTGCCGGCTACACGCCGGGCGACCTGAACCGGGTCTTCTTCACCACCGGCGGCACCGAGGCCGTCGAGACCGCGTGGAAACTGGCCAAGCAGTACTTCAAGCTCACCGGCAAACCCGGTAAGCACAAGGTGATTTCGCGGTCGGTCGCCTACCACGGCACCACCCAGGGCGCGCTGGCGATCACCGGGCTGCCGAAATACAAGGCGCCGTTCGAGCCGGTGACGCCCGGCGGCTTCCGGGTGCCCAACACCAACTTCTATCGGGCGCCGGAACCGTTTGGAGCCGGTCTGGAAAGTGACGCAAAAGCCTTCGGGCGGTGGGCCGCGGACCGGATCGCCGAGGCCATCGAGTTCGAGGGCCCCGACACCGTGGCCGCGGTATTCCTCGAGCCGGTGCAGAACGCCGGAGGCAGCATCCCCCCTCCCCCAGGCTATTTCGAACGGGTGCGCCAGATCTGCGACTCCTACGACGTGCTGCTGGTCTCCGACGAGGTGATCTGCGCGTTCGGCCGCATCGGGTCGATGTTCGCCTGCGACGACTTCGGCTACGTGCCCGACATGATCACCTGCGCCAAGGGGATGACGTCGGGCTATTCGCCGATCGGCGCCATGCTCGCCAGCGAGCGCTTGTTCGAGCCGTTCAACGACGGCGCGACGATGTTCCCGCACGGCTATACCTTTGGCGGCCACCCGGTTTCGGCGGCCGTCGGGCTGGCCAACCTCGACATCTTCGAGCGCGAGCGGCTGAACGATCACGTCAAGACCAACGCGCCCGCCCTCCGGGCCACCCTGGAAAAGCTTTACGACCTGCCCATCGTCGGCGACGTGCGCGGCGAGGGTTTCTTCTACGGCGTGGAACTGGTCAAGGACAAGGCGACCAAGCAGACCTTCAGCGACGAAGAGCGCCGCCCGCTGCTGGCCCGGGTGGGCTCGGCGCTCTTCGCTGCCGGGCTGTACTGCCGCACCGACGACCGCGGCGATTCCGTCATCCAGCTGGCGCCGCCGCTGATCAGCGGCCAGGCCGAATTCGACACCATCGAATCCATCCTGCGCGGCGTCCTGCGCGAGGAGTCCGAGCGGCTCTAGCCCGATGGTGGCGACCCGCTGCGCCCGGCTGCGCCGCACTTGCGATCGCCACTAACCGGCGGGCGCGCGCCTGACCGCATCGGCGGCCAGCATCACCTCGCGGGCGTGCGGGGCGCTCGGGCTGTGCGCGAACCGCGACACGGAGTTGCACAGCCAGGCGAGCGCCGACCGCCGCTCCGGCTCGGTGGTGGCGTCACGATGCAGCTTCAGCTCCGCCAGCACCTGATCCAGCCCGGAACGCCGCACCTGGGTTGCCTTCTCGACCTGTTTGAGCAGATCCTTCAGCGCGCGTGGGCCCGCGCCGGGCGCCGCACCCGCGCCATCGCGCTGGCGCCGCCGCCACCTGGTCCACAATCGATCGTCGGAAATGGCAAACCTCTGGAATCGGTGCGGGCGGGCGCGTTCCCGCTGACCGCCGCCCAGCCTAACCCGGGTCCCTCGGCCCGGCCGAGTAACTTCCGTCTCATCAGTCACAGCGCGGCTCCCCGGATTCGGGCCCTCGATCGCCTACTGTGCACAGACGATGACCCTGTTACGTTCCGCATCATGCCTGGCAGCGGCGTTTTTCCTGATGGCCGCCCCGGCCACGGTCGCGGTACCGGCGGCGTTGCCGCTGGGACGGGCCGAACCCGGCGCCGAACCCAATGCCGCACCCGCGAGCTGCCCGTACAAGGTGAACACCCCGGCGGCGGTGGATTCGTCGGAGGTCCCCACGGCCGGCGACCCCCCGATCCCGCTGGCGGTGCCCGCCAAGCCCGTCGGCGGTGACGCCCTGGGCGGCTGCGGCATCGTCGCCGCGCCGAACACGGCGCCGCCACCGGGCGACGTGTCCGCCGAGGCCTGGCTGGTGGCGGACCTGGACAGCGGCGCCGTCATCGCCGCCAAAGACCCGCACGGTCGGCACCGCCCGGCCAGCATCATCAAGGTGCTGGTGGCGATGGCCTCCATCAACACACTCAACCTGAACAAATCGGTTCCCGGAACCGCCGACGACGCGGCCGCCGAGGGCACCAAGGTCGGCGTCCAGGAGGGCGGCGTGTTCACCGTCAACCAGCTGCTGCACGGGCTGCTGATGCACTCCGGCAACGACGCCGCCCACGCGCTGGCCATGCAGCTCGGCGGCATGCAGCAGGCGCTGGAGAAGATCAACGTGCTGGCCGTCAAGCTGGGCGGCCAGGACACCCGGGTGGCGACGCCGTCGGGGCTGGACGCGCCCGGCATGAGCACCTCGGCCTACGACGTCGGGCTGTTTTACCGCTACGCGTGGCAGAACCCCACGTTCGCCGACATCGTCGCGACGCGGACCTTCGACTTCCCCGGCCACGGCGACCACCCGGGCTACGAGCTGGAGAACGACAACCAGCTGCTCTACCAGTATCCCGGCGCCCTGGGCGGCAAGACCGGGTACACCGACGACGCGGGCCAGACGTTCGTCGGCGCGGCCAACCACGACGGGCGGCGGCTGGTTGCGGTGCTGCTGCACGGGACGCGGCAGCCGATCGCACCGTGGGAACAGGCCGCGCACCTGCTGGACTACGGGTTCGCCACCCCGCAGGGCACTCAGGTCGGCTCGCTGGTCGCGCCCGACCCGTCCCTGGCGCCCGCCAAGCACGACACCGCCGCCGACCGGATCGCCAATAACGCTGCGGCCGGCGGGATCATCCGCTCGGCGGACGCTTTGCCGGTCCGGGTGGGCGTCGGTGTCATCGGCAGCATCGTCGTGTTTAGCTTGATCATGGCCGCACGCTCCATGAACCGTCGACCCCAACACCGCTGAGCGCCGGTGACCACCGGATCGCGGCGCGGCCTGCTGGTCGGGCTGACCGCCGCCAGCGTGGGTGTCGTCTACGGCTACGACCTGTCCATCATCGCCGGCGCGCAGTTGTTCGTCACCGAGGATTTCGGACTGTCCACCCGGCAACAGGAACTGCTGACGACGATGGTGGTGATCGGTCAGATCATCGGAGCGCTCGGCGCCGGCGTGCTGGCCAACGTGATCGGGCGGAAAAAGTCGGTGGTGCTGATCCTGTTCGCCTACGCGGTTTTCGCGCTGCTGGCCGCGTTTTCGGTCTCGCTGCCGATGCTGCTGGCGGCGCGACTGCTCGTCGGCCTGACCATCGGCGTGACGGTGGTGGTGGTCCCGGTGTACGTGGCCGAATCGGCGCCGACGGCGGTGCGCGGCTCGCTGTTGACGGCCTATCAGCTGGCGATCGTCAGCGGGCTCATCGTCGGTTACTCGACCGGTTACCTGCTGGCGGGAACCCACAGCTGGCGGTGGATGCTGGGGCTGGCCTGCGTGCCCGCAGTGCTGTTGGCGCCGTTGGTGATTCGGATGCCCGACACCGCGCGGTGGTACCTGCTCAAAGGCCGGGTCGACGACGCCCGGCGGGCGCTGCTGAGGGTGGAGCCCGACGCGCAGGTCGACGACGAGCTGGCCGAGATCGGCCGCGCGTTGAATGTGGGCGGCGGCAGCGTCTCCGAGATGCTGCCGGAAATGGTTCGCAGGCCCTATCTTCGCGCCACCGTGTTCGTGGTCGTCCTCGGCTTCCTGATCCAGATCACCGGCATCAACGCGATCATCTACTACAGCCCCCGGATATTTCAGGCCATGGGCTTCACCGGTGATTTCGCGCTGCTGGGGCTGCCGGCGCTGGTGCAGGTGGCCGGGTTGGCGGCCGTCGGCGCGGCGCTGCTGTTGGTCGACCGGCTGGGCAGGCGGCCGATCCTGTTGTGCGGCACCGCCATGATGATCGCCGCCGATGTGGTCCTGATGGCCGTGTTCGGCCGCGGTGCCGGCGGCGCGGCCGCCGGGTTCGCCGGCGTGCTGCTGTTCATCTTCGGCTACACCATGGGTTTCGGCTCCCTGGGCTGGGTGTACGCCAGCGAAAGCTTCCCGTCCCGGCTGCGGTCCCTCGGGTCGAGCACCATGCTGACCTCCAACCTGGTGGCCAACGCCATCATCGCCGCCGTCTTCCTCACCATGTTGCATTCATTGGGTGGCGCAGGGGCTTTCGCGGTGTTCGCGGTGCTCACGGTGGTCGCGTTCGCCTTCGTCTACCGGTATGCGCCGGAGACCAAGGGCCGCCAGCTCGAGGACATCCGCCACTTCTGGGAAAACGGCGGCCGGTGGGATTGATCGCCGCGGGAACGATGGTGCTCGGCGGGCGGATCTGCCGGCCGGGCTGGCTCGAGGCCTCCGGCGGACGGATCGTGGCCTGCGCGTCCGGCCCGCCGCCGCGCCCGGCCGACCGTGATTTTCCCGATTGCACTGTGGCGCCGGGCTTTATCGACATGCACGTGCACGGCGGCGGCGGGGCTTCCTACACCGACGCCGACGGCATCGGCGATGCCGCCGCCTTTCACCTGAGCCACGGCACCACCACCACGCTCGCCAGCCTGGTGACCGCCTCGCCTCCGGAGCTGCTCAGCGGGGTGCGCGCGCTCGCCGAAGCGGCCGGGGCCGGCGTCGTCGCGGGCATTCATCTGGAAGGCCCCTGGCTGAACCGGGCGCGTTGCGGAGCGCACGACCACACCCAGATGCGGTACCCCGACCCCGAAGAGATCGACGCGGTGCTGAGCGCCGGCGGCGACGCGATCAAGATGGTCACCCTGGCGCCCGAGCTGCCCGGGGCCGATGCCGCGATCCGGCGTTTCGTGGATGCGGGAGTCGTTGTGGCGGTGGGACACACCGACGCGACGTACGAGCAAACGCGGCACGCCGTCGCGCTGGGCGCCACGGTCGGCACGCATCTGTTCAACGCGATGCCGCCGCTGCACCATCGCGAGCCCGGCCCGGCGCTCGCGCTGCTGCGGGACCCGCGGGTGACCGTCGAGCTCATCGCCGACGGCGTGCACCTGCACCCGGGCGTGGTACACGCGGTGATCGAGGCGGCCGGCGCGGACCGGGTCGCCGTGATCACCGACGCGATCGCCGCGGCGGGCCGCGCCGACGGCGCGTACCGGCTCGGCGCGGTGCGCATCGATGTGGTGTCCGGTGTCGCGCGGGTGCACGGGACGTCGACGATCGCGGGCAGCACGGCCACCATGGACCGGCTCTTCCGCGCCGCGGCCGGGCCGGGGCCCAATGCCGACCCCGATGCCGCGCTCGCTGCCGCGGTTCAGACGACCGCGACGACGCCGGCCCGGGCTCTGGGCCTGGATCGGGTCGGCAGCCTGCGGCCCGGCTACGACGCCAACCTTGTTGTGCTGGACCCCGATCTACGGGTCATGGCCGTCATGCGGCGGGGCGACTGGCATGACCATCCGGGCCGCGGAGGTGCGTGATGGCGTGGCTCGTCTTGATCGCGTCGGGTGTCTTGGAGGCGGTGTGGGCGACCGCTCTGAGCAAGTCCGACGGCTTCTCCCGGCTTGGCCCGTCATTGGTCTTCGTTGTCGCGCTCGGGCTTTCGATGGCCGGGCTGGCGACCGCGATGCGCACCCTGCCGGTCGGAACCAGCTATGCGGTATGGGTCGGCATCGGGGCCGCGCTCACCGTGGGCTACGCGGCGCTGACCGGCGACGAACCGGCGTCGTTGACCAAGCTGTCGCTGATCGCCGGGATCGTGGCCTGCATCGCGGGTTTGAAGCTGGTCAGCTAGCGATTCCGGTGGGTAAAACCCGCGATGCGGGAAAGCACCAGCGCCCCAACGGCTCCCAATGCCATCGCGGTCAGCACCTGGCGGGTGCCCAGGCCCTCATCCGGGTGCACCCGCGGCGCGATGATCGCCGGGGCCGGGGGCTCGACGTGTTGGTCGCGCGGATCGGTGGACGCCGTCGCCGCCCACGCGGTGCAGAACAGGACGAGATAGGCGGTGATGTAAGCGAACACCATCAACCCCAGCACCGGACCAAAGGCGGCGCCCGCCGGGCTGCGCAACACCGCCTTCAGATAGATCGACGCCACCTGTTTGAACACCTCGAAGCCGATCGCCGCGATCAGCCCGGCCCGCATCGAATCGACGAAGCTCACCTTTTCCCGGGGCAGGCGCGCAATCATCCACGTGAACAGCAGCCACGACACCAGCGTCGCGATCAGGATCGAGAAAAGCCAGAAAAGCCAGTCGAGCACCACAAACTGCGGTACGCCAAGCCATTTCAACAACGTGGCCATGGGTGCGGCCTGGCCGACGGTGGTCAGCGCGACGGTGGCCACGATCACCGCGAACGTCCCCACCATCGCCAGCAGATCGGAGGACTTGCCGCGAACGAAGCCCGGTGGCTCAAAGTGGCGGTCCCACCACATCTCGGTCAACGCCTGCCGCAGGTGCGATATCCAGCCCAAGCCCGCCCACACCGCGGTGACCAGACCGATGACACCGACCGACGTCCGGGCATCGATGGCCGAGTTCATCAACTCCTGCAGCTGATTGCCCAGCGCGCCCGACACCTGGGAGCGGATGTGATCGTCGATCGAGCTCAGCAGCTGAGGCCGCCGGGCCAGCACGAATCCGAACATCGCGAAACCGACCATGAGCAAGGGAAACAGCGCGAAGATCGTGTAATACGTGAGGCCGGCGGCGAAGAACCCGCCGTTGCGCCCGTCGAAACGCTGGTAGGCGCGGATGACATGGTCGAGCCACCCGTAGCGGGCCCGCAGCCGATCAAAAATGCCCGCCTCCGCCGGCTCGCTCATGGTGAAACTTCGTACCCCCGTTGCGGAAGGAACCCAAGCCGATCGTAGACGCGTTGGACCGTTTTGCCGGCCACTTCCTGGGCCCTTTCGGCTCCGGCCGCCAAAACGGCCTCCAATTCGGCCGGGTCGGCCGTCAGTTCGTCGACTCGGGCCTTGATCGGGGCGACGAACTCGACCACCGCCTCCGCGGTGTCCTTCTTCAGATCGCCGTAACCCCTTCCGGCATAGGCCTCGACGAGCTTGTCGACGCCGACACCGCTGACCGCGGACTGGATGGTCAGCAGGTTGGACACGCCGGGCTTGGCGTCGGTGTCGAAGCGGATCTCACGCTCGCTGTCGGTCACCGCCGAGCGAATCTTCTTGGCCGACAACGCGGGATCGTCGAGCAGGTTGATCAGCCCGGCATCGGTGGCCGCGGACTTGCTCATCTTCGACGTCGGGTCGGCCAGGTCGTAGATCTTCGCGGTGGCCTTGGGAATGAGCACGTCCGGCACCACGAACGTGCCCGGGAATCGGGCGTTGAACCGCTGCGCCACGTCGCGGGCCAGCTCGAGATGCTGGCGCTGGTCCTCGCCCACCGGCACCAGATCGGTGTCATAGGCCAGCACGTCGGCGGCCTGCAGCACCGGGTAGGTGAACAAGCCCACGGTGGCGGAGTCGGCGCCCTGGCGCAGCGACTTGTCCTTGAACTGCGTCATCCGCGACGCCTGCCCGAAGCCGGTGAAGCAACCCAGCACCCAGGCCAGCTGGGTGTGGGCGGGCACATGGCTCTGCACGAAGACGGTGCTGCGGGCCGGGTCGATGCCCAGCGCCAGGTATTGCGCGGCGGTGACCAGGGTCCGCTGACGCAGCGCCGCGGGATCCTGGGCGATGGTGATGGCGTGCAGGTCCACCACGCAGAAGAACGGGTCATGGTTGTCCTGCAGCTGGGCCCACTGTGTGACCGCGCCCAACGCGTTACCCAGGTGAAGCGAGTCGGACGTGGGCTGCACGCCGGAAAAAATGCGGCTGGATCCGGTAGCGGTGCTCATGATGCACCGATCTTTTCACGCGCCGCCGCGCCGCCGAGTGCGCGGCCAGCTTCACCCTCGGTGCCGTGTGTGCGGCCTGCCGCACGCTCGCGATCAGCCCGTCTTGCGGTACCGGCGGTACCGCCTTTAATGTCGGGCTATGCGCAAGCTCGTCTGCTCGGCTGCCTCCTCGTGAGCCCCGCTCACTCGGCGTCGCCTTCGGTCCGTCCACCGATCCACCTCGGTTCGGGGGAACCGGTGGTGTTGCTGCACCCATTCCTGCTGTCCCAGGCGGTGTGGGAGGACGTCGCTCAACGGCTGGCCGACACCGGGCGGTATGAGGTGTTCGCCCCGACGATGGCCGGCCACAACGGCGGTGCGTCCGCGGGCACCTGGTTTCTGTCCTCGGCGGTGCTGGCCGACCACGTGGAGCGGCAGATGGACGAGCTGGGCTGGGACACCGCGCACATCGTGGGCAATTCGCTGGGTGGTTGGGTCGCGTTCGAACTCGAGCGGCGCGGACGGGCGCGCAGCGTGATGGGCATCGCCCCGGCCGGCGGCTGGACGCGATGGAGCCCCGCGAAGTTCGAGGTGATCGCCAAGTTCATCCTGGGTATTCCGCTGCTGGTGCTGGCCGCGCTGTTCGGCCCGAAGGTGATGCGGCTGCCGTTCAGTCGCCGGTTGGCCACCTATGCGATCAGCGCATCGCCGGAGGGAGTCAGCGACGAACAGCTGCTGGGCTGCATCGACGACGTCGCGCACTGCCCCGCCTACTTCCAGCTGCTGGTCAAGTCCCTGCTGCTGCCCGGCCTGCGGGAACTGGCCGAGAACGCCGTCCCGGCGCACCTGGTCATCTGCGAAAAGGATCGCGTTGTGCCCGCGCCCAGGTTCAGCCGGCATTTCACCACGCATTTGCCCCACGACCACCAGGTCACCGAGCTCGACGGCGTGGGACACATCCCCATGTTCGAGGCCCCGGAGCGCGTCGCCGACTTGATCACCGGCTTCCTCGATGAGTGCAACCCGGCGGCCCGGGGCGCCAACCCCTCGGCTAGTTAGCCAGCTCCTTTTCCAGGTTCTCGGCAATCGAGTCGAGGAATTCCTCGCTTTGCTGCCACTTTTGATCGGGGCCGATCAGGATGGCGAGGTCCTTGGTCATCTTCCCGCTCTCGACGGTGGAGACGATGACGGTTTCCAGCGTCTGCGCGAACTCGATCACCTCGGGTGTGTCGTCCAGCTTGCCGCGGTGCGCCAACCCGCGCGTCCAGGCGAAGATCGAGGCGATCGGGTTGGTCGAGGTCGGCTTGCCGGCCTGATACTGCCGGAAGTGCCGCGTGACGGTGCCGTGCGCGGCCTCGGCCTCGACCGTTTTGCCGTCGGCCGTCATCAGCACCGAGGTCATCAGGCCCAGCGAGCCGTAGCCCTGCGCGATGGCGTCGGACTGCACATCGCCGTCGTAGTTCTTGCACGCCCACACGTAGCCGCCCTCCCACTTGAGGCAGGCGGCGACCATGTCGTCGATCAGCCGGTGCTCGTAGGTCAGGCCCGCGGCCTCGAACTGCTCCTTGAATTCCTCGTCGTAGATGCGCTGGAACTCGTCCTTGAACATGCCGTCGTAGGCCTTGAGGATGGTGTTCTTGGTGGACAGGTACACCGGCCATTTGGCGTTCAGGCCGTACTTGAAGGTCGCGCGCGCGAAGTCGCGCACGGAATCCTTGAAGTTGTACATCCCCATCACGACACCGCCGTCGGAGGGGATGGACACCATTTCGTGCACCATCGGCTCGCTGCCGTCCGCGGGGGTGAAGGTGATGGCGACGGTGCCGGGCTGGTCGACCTTGAAGTTGGTCGCCCGGTACTGGTCGCCGAAAGCGTGGCGGCCGATGACGATCGGCTTGGTCCAGCCCGGAACCAGGCGCGGCACGTTGGAGATGACGATCGGTTCGCGGAAGATGGTGCCGCCCAAGATGTTGCGGATCGTCCCGTTCGGCGAGAGCCACATCTTCTTGAGGTTGAACTCCTGCACGCGCGCCTCGTCGGGGGTGATCGTCGCGCACTTGACGCCCACACCGTGCTTCTTGATCGCGTAGGCGGCGTCGATCGTCACCTGGTCGTCGGTGCGGTCGCGGTGCTCGATGCCCAGGTCGTAGTAGTCCAGATCGATGTCGAGGTGCGGAAGGATCAACAAGTCCTTGATCAGTTTCCAGATGACGCGGGTCATTTCGTCGCCGTCGAGCTCGACCACGCGGCCTTTGACTTTGATCTTGGCTTCTTTGGAAGCCGAGTTGGACATGCTTGGTTTCACGGCGTCCGAAACCTCCCTGCTGCCTCAGCCTTGCGCAGCCGCTAGCACCTCGTTGAACGTCTTGCTCGGCCGCATCACTGCCGTCGTCTTCTCGTTGTCCGGGTAGTAGTAGCCGCCGATGTCGACCGCCTCGCCCTGCACCTCGGCGAGTTCGGTCACGATCGCCTCCTCGTTCTCGGCTAACGAGTCGGCCAGCGCGGCGAAACGCTTCCGCAGGTCCTCGTCGTCGTTTTGCGCGGCAAGTTCGGCCGCCCAGTACAGCGCCAGATAGAACTGGCTGCCCCGGTTGTCGAGTTCACCGGTCTTGCGCGACGGACTCTTGTTGTTGTCCAACAGCTTTCCGATCGCGGAATCCAGCGTCTTGCCCAGAAGCTTGGCGCGCTCGTTGTCGGTCTTGATGCCGATGTCCTCGAAACACGCTCCCAGGGCGAGGAACTCGCCCAGGGAATCCCAGCGCAGATGATTCTCCTCGACCAGTTGGTGGACGTGCTTGGGCGCCGAACCGCCCGCCCCGGTCTCATACATTCCGCCGCCGGCCATCAACGGCACGATCGACAGCATCTTGGCGCTGGTGCCCAGTTCCAGGATCGGGAACAGGTCGGTGAGGTAGTCGCGCAGGATGTTTCCGGTGGCGGCGATGGTGTCCTGGCCGCGCATCGCGCGCTCCAGCGTGTAGCGCATGGCCCACACCTGCGGCATGATCTGGATCTGCAGGCCCTCGGTGTCGTGCTCCTTGAGGTACTCCTTGACCTTCTTGCGCAGCTCGACCTCGTGCGGACGTTCGGTGTCCAGCCAGAACACCACCGTCATGCCCGAGTTGCGCGCGCGGGTGACGGCCAGCTTGACCCAGTCGCGGATCGCTTCGTCGCGAACGATGGGCATGCGCCAGATGTCGCCGGTTTCCACCTTCTGGGTCAGCAGGACTTCCCCGGTGTCGAGGTCGACGATCTTGGTGACGCCGCCCTCGGGGATCTCGAACGTCTTGTCGTGCGAGCCGTACTCCTCGGCCTGCTGCGCCATCAGCCCGACGTTGGGGACCGTTCCCATCGTCGTCGGATCGAATTGCCCGTGGGTCTTACAGAAGTTGATGATCTCTTGGTAGATCCGGGAAAAGGTGGACTCGGGGTTGACGGCCTTGGTGTCCTTCTGCCGCCCGTCGGCACCCCACATCTTGCCGCCCGCACGGATCATCGCCGGCATCGACGCGTCGACGATCACGTCGCTGGGCGAATGAAAGTTGGTGATGCCCTTGGCTGAATCGACCATCGCCAGCTCGGGCCGGTGCTCGTGGCACGCGTGCAGGTCGCGGATGATCTCCTCGTGCAGCGACGCGGGCAGTGACTCGATCTTGCTGTACAGATCGACCAATCCGTTGTTGACGTCGACGCCGAGTTCGTCGAAGAGCGCCTCGTGCTTGGCGAAGGCGTCCTTGTAAAAGATCTTCACGGCATGGCCGAAGACGATCGGGTGGGAGACCTTCATCATCGTCGCCTTGACGTGCAGCGAGAACATCACGCCGGTCTCGTAGGCGTCCTGCATCTGCTCTTCGTAGAACTCGATCAGGGCCTTCTTGCTCATGAACATGGAATCGATGACGTCGGCGTTGCGCAGCGACACCATCGGCTTGAGCACGATCGTCTCACCGCTTTCGGTCTCCAGCTCCATCTTCACGTTGCGCGCGCGGTCCAGCGTCATCGACTTCTCGCCGTGGTAGAAGTCGCCGACCCGCATGGTCGCGACATGCGTGCGCGATGCCGGCGACCAGTCCGCCATGCTGTGCGGGTGCTTGCGCGCATACTCCTTGACGGCCTTGGGGGCGCGTCGGTCCGAGTTACCTTGCCGCAGTACCGGGTTCACGGCGCTGCCCAGACATTTGGCGTAGCGAGCGCGAATTTCCTTGTCCTCGTCGGTCTTCGGACTCTGCGGAAAGTCCGGAACCTTGAATCCCTTGCCTTGCAGTTCCTTGACGGCGGCAATCAGCTGGGGCACCGAGGCACTGATGTTCGGCAGCTTGATGATGTTGGTGTCGGCCAGCTTCGTCAGCCGGCCCAGTTCGGCCAGGTTGTCCGGAACCCGCTGCTCGTCGGTGAGGTGCTCGGGGAACTCGGCGAGGATCCGGGCCGCCACCGAGATGTCGCTGGTCTTGATCTCGATGCCCGCCGGTTCGGCGAAGGCACGCACGATCGGCAGGAACGCGTAGGTCGCCAGCAGCGGCGCCTCGTCGGTCAGCGTGTAGATGACGGTCGGCTCTTCGGCGCTCACGGTCCCTCTCCCGGCGGCAAGATCTTCGATATCGGACAAATCTGTGGGGGGCTCGGCAATCTAACTGCCACGTTATCAAGGGTGTTTGGACACGTGTCGACCTGCATGTGCGCCGCCAGGGTTGGCAGCGGGTCGGCTCAATAAGATAGTCTTCGTATTGGTCATGAGCGCCAGCGTCAAGCCCCGGCTTGCTGGCCGGCAACCCTCCAACCGCGGTGGGGTGCCCCGGGTGATGACCAGGTCTAGTAGCCACAGGCTGCGCGGCAAGCGCGGGTCCGCCATAACGGACCCCTGACTAGAGGGGACACGTGATGTGCTTCTGTCCAGCTCCTTGCGATCGGCTCACCCTTTCAGATCCACCGACGTGCGCAATCGTGTGCCGGTGCTAGCCGGCCGGCCGCCGCAAAGATCCCGCTGAGACCCCGCTGAAGATCCCGCTGAGATCAGAAGCCCACTTCCCAGGAGAAAGCCAACCCCCGTGAGTTCCGACAACGCCCCTTCCCACGCCTCTTCCGAGGGCACTACCAGCGGCGACGACACCGATCCGACCGCACACTGGTCGTTCGAGACCAAGCAGGTGCACGCCGGTCAGCATCCCGACCCGACCACCAACGCCCGCGCGCTGCCGATCTACCAGACCACGTCGTACGTCTTTGACGACACCACACACGCCGCCGCCCTGTTCGGGCTGGAGGTTCCGGGCAACATCTACACCCGGATCGGAAACCCGACCACCGACGTCGTCGAGCAGCGCATCGCCGCGCTCGAGGGCGGCGTGGCCGCGCTCTTCCTCAGCTCCGGGCAGGCCGCTGAGACGTTCGCCATATTGAACCTGACGTGTGCCGGAGATCACATCGTCTCCAGCCCGCGCCTCTACGGCGGGACGTACAACCTGTTCCACTATTCGCTGGCCAAGCTAGGTATCGAGGTCAGCTTCGTGGAGGACCCCGACGATCTGGATTCGTGGCAGGCCGCGGTACGGCCGAACACCAAAGCCTTCTTCGCCGAGACCATCTCCAACCCGCAGATCGACGTCCTGGACATCCCCGGGGTCTCCGGGGTGGCCCACGCCAACGGCGTCCCGCTGATCGTCGACAACACCATCGCCACGCCGTACCTGATCCAGCCGCTGCAGCACGGCGCGGACATCGTGGTGCACTCGGCCACCAAGTACCTCGGTGGGCACGGCTCCGCGATCGCCGGAGTCATCGTCGACGGCGGCACCTTCGACTGGACGCAGGGTCGTTTCCCGGGATTCACCACGCCCGACCCGAGCTACCACGGCGTGGTGTACGCCGAACTCGGTCCGCCCGCCTACGCGCTCAAGGCGCGGGTACAACTGCTGCGTGATCTCGGTTCGGCCGCCGCACCGTTCAACGCGTTCCTGGTCGCCCAGGGCATCGAGACGCTGAGCCTGCGCATGGAACGCCACGTCGCCAACGCGCGGCGCGTGGCCGAGTTTTTGGCGGGCCACGAGCGCGTGCTGTCGGTCAACTACGCCAGCCTGCCCGGCTCACCCTGGTACGAGCGGGCAAAGAAGCTGGCGCCCAAGGGAGCCGGGGCGGTGCTCGCCTTCGAGCTGGCCGGCGGCGTCGACGCCGGCAAGGCCTTCGTGAACGCGCTGAAGCTGCACAGCCACGTCGCTAACATCGGCGACGTGCGTTCCCTGGTGATCCACCCGGCCTCCACGACGCACGCCCAGCTGTCCCCGCAGGAGCAGCTGAGCACCGGGGTGAGCCCGGGGCTGGTGCGACTGTCCGTCGGCATCGAGGGGATCGACGACATCCTGGCCGACCTGGAGCTCGGCTTCGCCGCGGCAAGCAAATTCGCTGCGGCCGCGGGGGCGTCGGGCACCGATCCGCACGCTGTGGCGGCGTTCTAGAGGAGCCCGGCCGATGACGATCTCCGACATGCCCACGCAAACGCTGCCCGACGAAGGCGAAATCGGCTTCGTCCATATCGGCTCGCTGACCACCGAAAGCGGCGCGGTGATCGACGACGTGCATATCGCCGTGCAGCGCTGGGGCGAGTTGTCGCCGACGCGCGACAACGTGGTGGTGGTGCTGCACGCGCTGACCGGTGACTCGCACATCACCGGGCCGGCCGGACCCGGACATCCCACCGGCGGCTGGTGGGACGGGATGGTCGGGCCGGGCGCGCCGATCGACACCGACCGCTGGTGCGCGGTGGCCACCAACGTGCTGGGTGGTTGCCGCGGCTCGACCGGGCCCAGCTCGCGGAACCGGGACGGAAAGCCTTGGGGCTCAAGGTTCCCGCGGATTTCGATCCGCGACCAGGTGGAAGCCGACATCGCCGCGCTGGCCGCGCTGGGGATCGACAAGGTCGCCGCTGTGGTCGGTGGATCCATGGGCGGCGCAAGGGCTTTGGAGTGGATCGTCGGTCACCCGAACCGGGTTCGGGCCGGGCTGCTGCTGGCGGTCGGCGCGCGCGCCACCGCCGATCAGATCGGCACCCAGTCCACGCAGATCGCGGCGATCAAGGCCGACCCGAACTGGCGGGGCGGCGACTATCACGACACGGGACCCACGCCCGACACCGGGCTGGCGATCGCGCGGCGCTTCGCCCACCTGACCTACCGCGGTGAAGTCGACCTCGACACCCGGTTCGCCAACGATGGGCAGAGCGACGAGGATCCCGCCGACGGCGGCCGCTACGCGGTGCAGAGCTACCTGGAGTACCAGGGTGACAAGCTGCTGGAGCGCTTCGACGCGGGCAGTTACGTGGTGTTGACCGAGGCACTGAACAGTCACGACGTCGGCCGGGGGCGCGGCGGGGTGCCCGAAGCGTTGGGTGGCTGCCCGGTGCCGGTGGTGGTCGGCGGCATCACGTCCGATCGGCTGTACCCGCTGCGCTTGCAGGAGGAGCTGGCCGAGCAGCTGCCGGGCTGCGCCGCTCTGCGGGTGGTCAACTCCCCCTGCGGGCACGACGGCTTCCTGGTGGAATCCGACGCGGTCGGCGAATTGATCCGCGAGACACTGGCGTTGGCCGACGCGGACAGCAGGGAAGGCACGTCGCAACGGTGACCCGCTCGCGGCAGGACCGCTCCTTGTCGTTCGGCTCGGCGGCCGCAGCTTACGAGCGTGGCCGCCCCTCCTATCCCCCCGAGGCGATCGATTGGCTGTTGCCGGTCGGCGCGCGTCAGGTGCTCGACCTCGGTGCGGGCACCGGCAAGCTGACGACCCGGCTGGTGGAGCGCGGCCTGGACGTGGTGGCCGTCGACCCGATCCCGGACATGCTGGAGGTGTTGCGGACCTCGCTGCCCGAAACCCGGGCCCTGCTGGGTACGGCGGAAGAGATTCCGTTGGACGACAACAGCGTTGACGTGGTGCTGGTGGCGCAGGCGTGGCACTGGGTGGACCCCGAGCGCGCGATTCCGGAGGTGGCACGCGTGCTGCGGCCGGGCGGGCGGCTGGGCCTGGTGTGGAACACCCGCGACGAGCGGCTCGGCTGGGTGCGCGAACTCGGACAGATCATCGGTAGCGACGGCGACGGCGGCCGCACCCAGGTGAAGCTCCCCGAGCCGTTCACCGAACTCGCACAGCATCGGGTCGAGTGGACGAGTTACCTTACGCCGCAAGCACTGATCGACCTCGTCGCGTCGCGCAGCTACTGCATCACGTCCCCGACCGAGGTCCGCACGCAAACGCTCGACCAGGTGCGCCAGTTGCTGGCCACCCATCCCGCGCTGGCGAATGCGACCGGCTTGGCGCTGCCCTATGTCACCATGTGCACCCGGGCGACGCTGGCAGGGTAACGGCATGGAGCAACGGGTGAGTCTGATTACCCTGGGCGTTGCCGATCTGGATCGCGCCCGCCGCTTCTACGAGCGCCTTGGCTGGCACGGTCAAGAGGTGCAGGAGACGGTCTTCTTCCAGGCCGGCGGTCTCGCGCTGGGTCTGTGGGCGAGGGAAAAGCTTTCAGCCGATCTCGGCATCACCGACCAAGGCGATGACGGTTTCGGCGGCGTCGCTTTGGCTCACAACCTGCGCTCGCGCACCGAGGTGGACGAGATCATGGCCGCGGCAGAGGGTGCGGGCGCGACCATTACCCGCGCTGCCGCCGAGACGTTCTACGGCGGATATGCGGGTGCGTTCCGCGATCTCGATGGCCACGCGTGGGAGATCGCCCACAACCCCGGGTTCGCGCTGGCCGAGGACGGCACGATCACAGTGCCCGACTTCTCAGACTCCTAACCGTAATCCAAGTTTCCAAGCGAGTTACCACGTGTCGTCATCATCCCCGTCGCGCAACAGCTTTTCGGGGTGGTGGAAGGTGTTGGTGCGGGGTTGACCGCGCTCGAGGTTGGCAGGGGTTCACCGGTCAGCCCATGGCGTGGACCTAGATCGGCGGCCTCTTTGACGCGCCGGGAGGCTTCGGCGCGGCTGATCAGCACCGATTCGGTCAGCGCATGGGATAACGTGCCGCCCAGTTCCTGGGATGGGGCCTGGCTGGCAAGGGAATTGATCAGCGGATGCTCGATGGCCGGGATGCGCCGGCGCAACCTCTCGCAGCGCTCCAACACCGCCAATTGCTGCTGGACGTTCAGTGCGTCGAGCACCAGCGCGCAGGCGCGGTCCACCTCGGCCTCGAGCGCGTCGAACACCGCGTCGACATCGGGCAGACCGGTTGAACTCACACCGCCAAACTAGCGGCGACCACCGACAAGAATCGCCGACCAGACCGCCATAGATTCACACTCGCGCAATTGATTTCGTTAAAAATCCAGTCCCGAGAACATCAGCCGGTTCGGATCGTATTTCTGGCGGACGGTGGTCAGCCGCGGCAAGTTCGCGCCGAAGTAGCGCGCCGGTGCGGCGTTGGCCTCCAGGTAATTGATGTAGCCGCCCACCGAGAACTGTTGCACCGCTTGGTGTGCGGTGCCGAGCCAGGTGTTCGCGGCGGCGACCCGGTTGCTCGACGGCTCGACATACCACTGCACCACCGCGGACTGGTTGCGCCACGGAAACGCGGTGTCGCCGGGGGCCACCTCGGCGACGGCCCCGCCCAGCGGATCGATCAGGACCGAGGCCTGTCCCGCACCCGACGCCGGCCACTGTCCGATGGCGGTCGCAATGGCATGCGCCGCAGCGGAAGTCATCGGACCGAGCACATCCGATCCGGCCACGAAGGCGCGGGGCGGACTGGTCGCGCTGCCGCCGGCCAGATAGGTGACCAGGTCCATGTGGCCGATCGTCTTGTTCGCCACCGCGGTGGGCGCCAGCCCGATCACCGATTTGAGGGCGTCGACCACGCCGGAGCCGGTGCCGGGCGGAGACGTCGCCAGCACATGGCAATTCGCCTGGGCCGAGCCGACCGAGAGGTCCACCATCCCCCACGTGTTGCGGTCGGCGTTGGCCAGCCAGGACTGCCACCCGGTGAGCACCTGAACCGCCGACGACGGCGGGAAATCGAGCCGGACCAGATCACTGTCGCCGGTGGCGAACGTCGCGAAGGTCATCGAGGTCGTCACCCCGAAATTGCCACCGCCACCACCGCGCAGCGCCCAGAACAGATCCGGATTGTCGCTGGCGGACGCGGTGACCACGTCGCCGCTGGGGACCACCACGGTCGCCGACCGCAACGCGTCGCAGGTGAGCCCCGCGCGCCGCACGTCCGGCCCCACCCCGCCACCGAGCGCCAATCCCCCGATGCCGACCGTGGGACAGGTGCCGGTGGGTACCGCGCGGCCGGCGCCGGCCAGCGCCTGGTGCACCGCATACAGATTCGTCGCCGGGGTCACCGTGACGTTGCCGCCGTCGAAGTTCGCCGCACCGGGAAGACCGCGCAGATCCAGCACCATGGTGGCGTTGGCGCTGGACGCGCCGACATACGAATGTCCGCCGCCGCGTGGGGAGACCTTGAGATTGTTGGCCTTGGCGAACGCCATTGCCTTCTGGACATCGGCCTGCGACGAAACCTTCACCACCGCAGCGGGATTGGAGCCATTGTAGAACGAGTTGAAAACCTGCTTGCCGGTGGAGAATTGGGCCCCGTTGGCCGGCAGCAGCACACTGCCGCCGATGGACGAGGCCAAGCCGCCCCAACCGGCGGCGGGGTCCGCGGCCGCCGGCGGGGCGCCGAACGCCGCTCCCGCCGCCAACATTGAGACGGCGCCGCGAAGAAAGGTCTGGCGCGAGATCTCATGGTCGGACGGACGGTTGCGATTCGTCGTCATGGGGCGGATTCTGGCCCATGGTGCGCCCGGAAATCCGCTGGCGCGACCCGTGTTCTGATCACAGTGTGGCGTCGATCCGCCCGCCCGATGAGGCGGCTCAATAATCGACACCGCGAGCACACCGACCTCACGAAACGCTTATTGTGCGAACCTTTACCCCACCGTTTCACAAACGTGACAGTGATAGATCAGAGTTCGTAGGCGTGATTCGAGTGCCGTCGGTGCACTCCATGCGGACGGGGAGGCTGGCGTGAAGGCACTTGCACGAACTCATCGACGGATCTGGGATTTTCGTCACCAGCCCCTCACCATTCGCCTGCTGACCGCGGCCGCCGGCCTGCTCACCCTGGCCTCGGCGTTCGCCGCGCCGGCCGGGGCGGAGGGAAACGGCGACGACTTCATCGACGCGCTCAATCACGCCGGCATCGACTTCGGCGAACCCGGAAACGCGATGGCCGTCGGCGAGTCGATCTGCCCGATGCTCTCGCAACCCGGCGGCAGCTTCGCCGCGGCCGCGTCCAGCGTCTCCGGTCGGGGCATGTCACCGCAGATGGCCAGCATGTTCACCACGATCGCGATTCAGACGTACTGCCCCGGGGCGATGGCGAACATCGCCAGCGGAAACCTGTCCGGTGCCATGCCGCAGATCCCGGGAATGCCCGGGATGGCGGGACAGATCCCGGGCATGACGGGGCAGGTCCCCGGCATGGCGGGCCAGATACCGGGCATGACGGGAATGACCGGTCAGCTGCCGGGACAGGTTCCGGCGCTGCCAGGTATCTGAGCCGACCTGCTACACGGTGCCCAGCGGGTCGATGGTCCACGCGATATAGACCATTGCCGCTCCGACCGCCGCGGTGGTCATGAAGTCGATTCCCTTGCCGCGCACCACCAGTAGGCCGGCCCGTTCCTCGGGCAGCACCAATCGCAGCAGCGCGGCCACGCCCACCCCGATGCCGATCAGCAGCGAACCGCGACGCCAGAAGTTGGCCCCCACCAGGGCCAGCGCCGCGGCAAAGGTCAGACCCACCAACAGGATCGGCCATTGGGCCCGCAGCATCGTCCGCGCGGTCATTCCCGCTCGGCCAGCTCGACAACGTTGGTCAGCAGAAACGCGCGGGTCAACGGGCCCACGCCGCCGGGGTTGGGTGACACGTGGCCGGCCACATCCCACACATCGGGGTGTACGTCGCCGACGAGTCCGTCGTCCGTGCGGCTGACCCCCACGTCGAGCACCGCGGCGCCCGAACGCACCATGTCGGCGGTCAGCAGGTGCGGGACTCCGACGGCGGCGACGATGATGTCGGCCTGCCTGGTCAACGCCGGCAGGTCGCGAGTTGCGGTGTGGCACAACGTCACCGTGGCGTTCTCGGAACGGCGGGTCAGCAGCAGCCCCAACGGGCGGCCGACCGTGACACCGCGGCCGATGACGACCACGTGCGCCCCGGCGATCTCGACGTCGTAACGGCGCAGCAGGTGCACGATGCCGTGCGGGGTGCACGGCAGCGGGGCCGGGTTGTTGAGCACCAGCCGGCCCAGGTTGGTCGGGTGCAGCCCGTCGGCGTCCTTGTTCGGGTCGACGCGCTCGAGCGCCGCGTTCTCGTCCAGGTGCTTGGGCAGCGGCAACTGCACGATGTACCCCGTGCAGTCGGGGTTGGCATTCAGCTCGTCGATGGTCTCGTTGAGCGTGGCGGTGCTGATGTCGGCGGGCAGGTCGCGGCGGATCGAGGTGATCCCGACCTTCGCGCAGTCGGCGTGCTTGCCCCGCACGTAAGCCTGCGAGCCCGGGTCCTCGCCCACCAGGATGGTGCCCAAACCGGGGGTGCGTCCCGATGCGGTCAACGCGGCCACCCGCTCTTTGAGGTCGACGAAGATCTCGTCGCGGGTGGCCTTGCCGTCCAGCGTGATTGCTCCCACGCTGACAGTCTGGCAGATATCGATGATGGCGACCCGCCACGCCCGGCTTCGCCGCGCTTGCGATCGCCACGGTGTCCGATGATGGCGACCCGCCACGCCCGGCTTCGCCGCGCTTGCGATCGCCATTAGGCTCCCGGTATGTCTAGTCCTCCGGACGTGTTCAGCCCCGCGAAGCTCGGTCCGATAACGCTGCGTAACCGGACCATCAAGTCCGCCACGTTCGAGGCGCGCACGCCGGACGCCCTGGTGACCGACGACCTCATCGAATACCACCGGCTGCCGGCGGCCGGCGGCGTCGGCATGACGACCGTCGCCTACTGCGCCGTGTCCCCGGGCGGCCGCACCGAGGGCAACGGGATCTGGATGCGACCGGAAGCGGTGCCCGGGTTCCGCCGGCTCACCGACGCGATCCACGCCGAGGGCGCCGCGGTCAGCGCCCAGATCGGCCACGCCGGCCCGGTGGCCAACGCCAAGTCCAACAAGGCCAAGGCCCTGGCCCCGGTCCGGTTCTTCAACCCGATCGGAATGCGGTTCGCCAAGAAGGCAACCCGCGAGGACATCGACGACGTCATCGCCGGACACGCCAACGCCGCGCGGCTGGCCATCGAAGCCGGCTTCGACGCCGTCGAAATCCATCTGGGCCATAACTATCTGGCGAGTTCGTTCCTGTCCCCACTGATCAATCGCCGCGACGACGAGTTCGGCGGATCGCTGCAGAACCGGGCGAAGGTCGCCCGCGGCATGGTGATGGCCGTTCGGCGTGCGGTGGAAAAGGAAGGCACACCGATCGCGGTGACCGCCAAGCTGAACATGGCCGACGGCGTGCGCGGCGGCATCAGCACCGAGGAATCGCTCACCACCGCCAAGTGGCTGGAGTCCGACGGCGGGCTGGACGCGATCGAACTGACCGCGGGCAGCTCGCTGGTCAATCCGATGTACCTGTTCCGCGGCGACGCGCCGCTCAAGGAGTTCGCCGGTGCGTTCAAGCCACCGCTGAGTTGGGGCATGCGCATGACGGGCAAGAAGTTCCTGCGCGAATACCCCTACCGCGAGGCCTATCTATTGCGCGACGCCAAGCTGTTCCGCGCCGAGTTGACGCTGCCGCTGATCCTGCTCGGCGGCATCACCAACCGGGACACGATGGAGCTGGCGATGGCGGAGGGATTCGAGTTCGTCGCGATGGCCCGGGCGTTGCTGGCCGAGCCGGATCTGATCAACCGGATCGCCGCCGAGGACGCCCAGCATCGGGTGCACTCGGCGTGCACGCACTGCAACCGGTGCATGCCCACGATCTACACCCGAACCCACTGCGTGGTCACGGGGGCGCCCGACGCCGTCGGCGCTCCACGCTGATCCACAGGGCCGCAAGCTACAGTTGTGGCGATGTCAGCACCAGCCCAGCCAGCGCTAACCGTCCATCACGAAGGATCCGAACGTACCTTCGCAGCGGGCCACGATGTGGTCGTCGGACGCGATCTGCGAGCCGACATGCGCATCACGCACCCACTGATTTCACGCGCCCACCTGTTGCTGCGTTTCGACCAGGGCAAGTGGCTGGCCATCGACAACGGTTCGCTCAACGGAACTTTTGTGAACGGCCGGCGCGTGCCGGTGGTCGAGATCCATGACGGGCAAACCCTCAACATCGGAAACCCGGACGGACCGCTGCTGACGTTCGACGTCGGCCGTCACCAAGGGATGGCCGGGCGGCCCCCCAAGACCGAATCGATGGGCATCCCGATGGCGGCGCCGCCGCCCGCGGCGTGGTCGGCGCAACCGGCTTCGCCCGTCGCCGCTCCACCCGGCCCGCCGCCCCCGGCCGGGCGCGCACCCAACTGGGCGGCGCCGCCGAGGCGGCCGCAGCCCGCGCCGGTGCACCGGCCCGGGCCCCCGGGGCACACCATGTACGGCGGCGGCGGTGGGCGACCGCCGGCATACCCGCCCGCGCCGCCGCCCCCGCTGCACAACGCCCCGCCGGCCCCCGGCTCGATGGCCCCCGCGGCGCCCCCGCACACCCGAGCGGCGCCCGCCTACGCCAAGCCGCCCGAGGTCGCGAACCTGGCGACGAAGATGTTCCACGCGCTGTTGCCGTCGCGGTCCGGCGCGATCCAGCAGCCGGCCGGCTCGCAAACCATCGGCCGGGCCACCGACAACGACATCGTCATCCAGGACGTGCTGGCCTCACGCCACCACGCGTTTTTGATCCCGACGCCGCTGGGCACCGAGATCCGCGACTCGCACAGCGTGAACGGCACCTTCGTCAACGGCGTCCGGGTCGGCTCGGCGGTGCTGACCGAGGGCGACGTGGTCACCATCGGAAACGTCGACCTGGTGTTCACCGGCGACAGCCTGGTCCGGCGCACCGAGGCGGCCACGCGGACCGGCGGGCTGGAGGTCAACTCCGTCTGTTACACCGTCGACCACGGCAAGCAGTTGCTCGACCACATCTCGCTGACCGCCCGGCCCGGGACGCTGACGGCCATCATCGGCGGTTCGGGCGCCGGGAAGACCACGCTGTCACGGCTGATCGTCGGCTACACCAGCCCCACGTCGGGCATGGTGACCTTCGAGGGCCACAACATCCACACCGAGTACGCGTCCATGCGTAGCAGGATCGGCATGGTCCCGCAGGACGACGTGGTGCACCGCCAGCTCACGGTCAACCAGGCCCTGAACTACGCCGCCGAACTGCGTTTGCCGCCCGACACCAGCGACGAGGAACGGGCCCGCGTCGTCGCTCAGGTGCTCGAGGAACTCGACATGACCCAGCACGCCGACACCCGGGTGGACAAGCTCTCGGGTGGCCAACGCAAACGCGCCTCGGTCGCCCTCGAGCTGCTCACCCAGCCGTCGCTGCTGCTCCTCGACGAGCCGACGTCCGGCCTGGACCCGGCGCTGGACCGTCAGGTCATGCTGATGCTGCGTCAGCTCGCCGACGCGGGCCGCGTGGTGCTGGTGGTGACCCACTCGGTGTCCTACCTGGACGTGTGCGATCAGATCCTGCTGATCGCGCCGGGCGGCAAGACCGCGTTCTGCGGTCCGCCCGACCAGGTCGAGGCCGCCATGGGCACCCGCAACTGGGCCGACATTTTCGCCAAGGTGGGTGCAGACCCGGACGAGGCCAACCGGCGCTTCAAGGAGCGCGACCAGCGATCGGAGCGGCCACCGAGTCCGCAGAGTCCGGCGGATCTGGGCGAGCCACCCCAATCCAACCTGTGGCGGCAGCTATCCACGATCGCCCGCCGCCAGGTCCGCCTGGTCGTGTCCGACCGCGGGTACACGATCTTCCTGGCGGTCCTTCCGTTCCTCATCGGCGCGTTGTCGCTGACGGTGAAGGGCCCGCACCCCGGCCTTGGGCCGGCCGACCCGATGGGCCCCGCGCCCACGCAACCGCAGTACATCATGGTGCTGTTGAACATCGGCGCCGTCTTCATGGGCACCGCGCTGACCATCCGAGATCTGATCGGCGAGCGCGCCATCTTCCGGCGGGAGCAGGCCGTCGGCCTGTCCACCACCGCATATCTGCTGGCCAAGATCGCGGTGTTCTGCGTGTTCGCGACCGCCCAGGCCGCGGTGGCGACCATCATCGTGCGGCTGGGCAAGGGGGCGCCGACAGCACATCCCCAGTTCTTCGGCAACTCCACGTTCTCGCTGTTCGTCACCGTGGCGGGCACCTGTGTGGCGTCGGCGATGCTCGGCCTGCTGTTGTCGGCGTTGGCGCAGTCCAACGAGCAGATCATGCCGCTGCTCGTGGTGTCGATCATGTCGCAGCTGGTGTTCTCCAGTGGGATGATCCCGGTCTACCAGCGGATCGGTCTCGAACAGCTGGCGTGGCTGACACCCGCGCGTTGGGGGTACGCCGCGGGCGCGTCCTCGATCGACTTCCCGTCGCTGGTGAAGGTCAGGCAGATCCCGCTCAACGACCCGATTTGGCAGCACTCGAAACACATCTTCGTCTTCGACATGGCCATGCTCACGCTGCTGTCGATCGCCTACACCGGCTTCGTCCGCTGGCATATCCGGCTGAAACGCTGAGCGATCAGGCCTCGCCGCTGAAGTTGCCCCAGATCGGCGTCGGTCAATTGGGCGTGAGGCTGGCCAGAGCGTATTCGCTGACCGCGATCAGGGCGTCGGTCGCCGACCGGCGATCCCGGGCGTCGACCGTGATCATCGGAATGTGCGGCGGCAAGGTCAGCGCTTCGCGCACTTCGGCAACCGGGTAGCGCGGCGCGCCGTCGAACTCGTTGACCGCGACCAGGAACGGCAGGTTGCGGTGCTCGAAGAAGTCGACGGCGGCGAAGCTGTCCTGCAGGCGCCGGCAATCGACCAGCACCACCGCACCGATGGCGCCGCGGACCAGGTCGTCCCACATGAACCAGAAGCGGCGCTGCCCCGGGGTGCCGAAGAGGTAGAGCACCAGGTCTTCGGCCAGCGTGATCCGGCCGAAGTCCATCGCGACGGTGGTCGTCCGCTTGTCCGGGGTGGCCTCGAGCGCGTCGACGCCGGTCGAGGCGTCGGTGAGCATCGCCTCGGTGCGCAGCGGCATGATCTCCGACACCGCGCCGACGAACGTGGTCTTGCCCGCCCCGAATCCGCCGGCGATCACGATCTTCGTCGACGCGTGGGCGCTGGAGTCGGGCTGCACCTCAGAGTGCGCGTAAGCCACGCAGGGTCCTTCCTATGAGTTCGTGGCGCTCATCGGAGCTAGAACGCTCGGACAAAGTCCTGTGCACCCGAAGGTAACCGGACAGGACCAGATCCCCGACCAGGACGCGCGCGACGCCGAGCGGCAGGTCCAGGCGCGCCGAGATTTCGGCCACCGACGGGCTCGGCGGGCCCTGGCCGCACAGCTGGATGATTCTGCCGCGCGCATCGTTGGGCGGCCACCGGTGGGTCAGGCCGGCCTGCAGGGTCTGAATCGGCGCCTCCAGGGGCAGCTCGACATTGGTGTCGGTCCGTCCCGAGGTCAGGGTGTACGGGCGGACCAGGTTTCCCTTACGGTGTGCGGGCCAGGTCTCGGGGGTGTCCATCGCGGCTCACGAGTGGTGCTGCACGGCTGACCGGCGGGCCGACTGCACCACGCCCCCCACCCGTTCGACGAGGACGGCCATCTCGTAGCCGATCTGACCGATATCGCACGACGTCACGGCCAGCGTCGCCAGATGCGAGCCATCGCCGACGCGCATCAACAATAGGTAGCCGTTCTGCATCTCGACCACCGACTGCAGCACCTGCCCGCCCTCGAACAGCTGCGCGGCGCCGGTCGCCAGGCTGGCCAGTCCGGAGGCGACGGCGGCCAGCTGGTCGGCGCGTTCCCGGGGCAGGTGCTCGCTGGCGGCGATGGGCAGCCCGTCGACGGACACCAGCAGCGCGTGCGCGACGCCGGGGACCTCGCGGGCGAACCTGGTCACCAGCCAGTCCAGGGACCCCTCGGAGGAGTTGTCGGGTGACGTCATTGTTGGTCGGGTCCTTCACTACTGTCACGATCCGTCTCACGGGCGTGCGAGCGTCCGGTGCGCACGCCACCGAAATGGTTGCTGAACGAGGCGCGAACCGCCTCGGGGTCCCGGGTGACGGCCGCGTGCTGCGGCTCTCGGTGCGACGCCGATCCGCCGTTGAGGCCGTGCTCGGGCTCGTCCCGCTCGGTCAGACCGGTTCCGTTGGCGCCGCCTGGCACCAGCCGGGCGCCGGGGGTGCGGACCGGCAGGCCGTGGTCGGTGGTCTGCGCCTCGACGGGCTTGTCCTCGGCCGCGGCCGCCAGGGTCCAGCCGCGGTCCCAGACCGACTGCCAATCGAGGTCGGGGCTGTTGACCAGGTCATGCGGATCGCCCAGCATCTCCGAGAGCATCCGCCGGTAGATGACGTCATCGTCGGCCGCCGGGTTGGCGGGGGTGTCTTGCCCGGGCTCCCGGGACCGGGCGGCGAAGAAGGCCGAGGTGTCCGATGCCGCCCGAACCGGTTGCGCCGGAACCGGTTTGGGTGCGGGCGCCGCCGGCTCGGGCGCCGGCTGGGGCTCAGCGGGTCTGGGAGCCGGCGCGGCCTTGGGCGCGCTTTCCCACCACGGGGTCGCCAGCTCGCGGCGCTGCCGCGGGGGCCGCTGTTCGGCGGGCGGGGTGGGGACCTCGGTGATGCCGCTGGAACCCGGATTGCGGCGCGGCAGCAGGGTGACAGGCGGCCCGGCCGCGTCCGGGGCGCTGCGGGCCGCCGGTTCGTGCGTGCCGTCGCCTCGCCCGGCGTCGCCGGCGGGTGCGGGCGCGGCGATCGAACTGGCGAGTTTGGCGCTCGGGGACGACACCGCCCGGATATGCCGGGGCGCGGCCGCTTCCACCGCGCCCAGCCCGGTGAGCACGGTGGGCGGCAGGTAGATCTCGGCGGTGGTGCCCGAGCCCGACTCGTTCGCCGCCGGGCCACGCAGCCCCACCCGGATGCCGTGCCGGGCCGCGATCCGGCCGACCACGAAAAGACCCATGTGGCGGGCGTTGTCGGGGCTGACATCGCCGCCGGCCTGCAGCCGCATGTTGGCGATGCGCCGGTCGGCGTCGTTCATTCCCAGCCCGGCGTCGGCGATCCGCACCACGACTCCCCGTTGAGGATCTGAGCCGCTTCGCGACGCCGACACCCGCGCGGACGTCGCCGGCGGCGAGTAGCGCAGGGCGTTGTCGATCAGCTCGGCGAACAGATGGATCGCGCCGCCCGCGGCCGCACCGGCCAGCGCGCACTCGGGCAGCCCGGCGATCTCGACGCGGCGGTAGTCCTCGACCTCGGACACCGCGGCGTTGATCACCGTCGCCAGCGGCACCGGGTCGCGCTGGTCGCGCGCGAGCTGCGCGCCGGCCAGCACCAGGAGGTTGGCGCTGTTACGGCGCAGCCGGGCCGCCAGGTGGTCCAGCCGGAACAGGCCGTCCAAGCGCTCGGGATTCTCTTCGTTGCGCTCCAGCCGGTCGATGACCGCCAGCTGCTGGTCGACCAGCGACCGGCTGCGCCGCGACATGGTCTCGAACATGTCGTTGACCAGCAGCCGCAACCGCGCCTCGTCGCCGGCAAGCAGCAGGGCCTGGGTGTGCAGTTCGTCGACGGCGTGGGCGACCTGGCCGATCTCCTCGGTGGTGTACACCGGCAGCGGCGTCGGAACCGGTTCGGCCCCACCGGCTTTCACGCGGGCGATCTCCTCCTCGAGATCGGTGTGGGCGACTTTGAGCGCGCCGTCGCGCAGGATGCGCAGTGGCCGCACCAGCGCGCGCGCCACCAGGAGCACCACGGCCAGCGCGATGACGATCGCGGCCAGCACCAACACGGTGTCCAGGATCGCGGCGCCGCGCCGATCGGCGGCCTGGGCGTGCACCGACTTGGTCACCGAGGCAGTGACGTTCTTGATGACCTGTTCGGCGATCTCGTCGGTGGTTTGGATGGATCGCAGCAGATCGGCGTTGTCGACGAGCACGCTGGCCGGATCGGACATGATCGCCATCCGGCTCACCATCTGCTGTTGCAGTGTCTTGGCCTCCGGCGACCCGGCCCCGAGCACTTCGCTCATGCCGAACAGCGTGGACGGTTCGGTGCCCGCCAGGGTGGCCATCGAGGTGCGCAGCTGCGGCTCGGGCAGATCGGCACCACGGGTGACCAGGATTTTCTGCATCGTCATCTGCCCGCGCGCGCCGACCGCCCGGCTCAACCCCTGCGCCTGGGCGCGGATCTGCTCGTTGTCGACGCGCACCGATGCGTTGATGACGTCTTCGGCCGTCAACAGGATCGGCGCGTAGAGGGTCACCCGCTCCCGCAAACCGAGGCCGTTGTCAGCCACCTTGTTCACCAGCATCTGACCGCCGTCGAGCAGGGTGGTCACGCCCGATCGGACATCGTCGGTGACGTCGGTGTCGGCCAGCCTGCCCTGCAGTTCGAGTTTGCGTGCCTCGTAGTTCTTCTTTGCGCCCTCGACGTCGCGTCCGGCGGAGCCGGCCTGCAGCGCGACGTCCAAAGCCGACATGTACTTCGTGATCACCGGAACCACGTCGGCGCGGGTGGCGGCCAGCCGCAGACCCGCCGAGCTGGCCATCGCGGTGTGGATGCGCAGCGCACCGAAAACCGTCGCCAATACCAGCGGGACCAGCACAATCGCCAGCACTTTCCAGCCGACCGGCCAGTTGCCCAGCGACCAGGCGGGCGGGCGTTTGGCGGCCGCGGTGTCGGTGGCGCGGATCGGTGCGGGCCGGGGGGCGTCCGCCTCGGCCGGCGTGGCCGGGCGGGTGAACATGGTCACGTCATCGCGGCCGCGCGACCGGCCGCTGCGCTGACGCGAAGCGCTGAACAAAACGAGAGGCTCATGAAACTTCCTGCTTTATTTCCACCCGTCCCGCGCCAGATAGGCGCGCGCGTGTCAGTGTGGCAATCCGACGAGTATGACAGCCCGCGGCCCAGCCCACCAGAATCGTTACTGAGCAGACAGGTCCCTCCAAGGTGGTGCCGCGCGCCCGCGGTCACCCCTGGCAAACACCGGGATCGCGAAAGGCCGCGAAAACTCAAGCGGGCCGAAGAACCGCCACCAGGAAGTCGGAATCGTCGGTGAACGGGCGCACATCCCAGGTGGACAGCAGCACATCGATCGCGAATCCCGCGTCGACCGCGTCGCCCAGGAACACGTCGAAGTCATAGTCGCGGCCGGCCCCGAAGCCGATCGCCGCGCGCCCGTCGGCGGCGACGTGGGCGCGGAGGCGCCTCAGCACCTGGGCCCGGGTGCTCGGGGCTACGAATGTCATGACGTTGCCGGCGGAGACGATGACGTCGAACGGTTCGGCGATGCCGCGCGCGGGCAGGTCGAGTTCGGCGAGGTCACCGACCAGCCAGCGCGGGCCGGGATGATCCTGCTCGGCCGCTTCGATGAGCGCCGGGTCGACGTCCACGCCGACCACCTGGTGGCCGGCGGCGGCCAGGAACCCGCCCAGCCGGCCGGGCCCGCACCCGGCATCGAGAATCCGGGCGCCGCGGGGCGCCATGGCATCCACGAAGCGCGCCTCGCCGGCCAGGTCGTCACCCGCACGGACCATGGCCCGGAATCGCTCGATATACCACTGCGAATGCCCGGGATCGGCGGCGACCTTCTGCATCCAAATGCTCTGTTCGACCATGCGACCATTATCGCGTTGTGTTCAAACTGATGTTCCACTCCCCACGCATCGCGCCCAATACGGGCAACGCCATCCGGACGGTGGCGGCGACGGGCTGCGAGTTGCATCTGGTCGAGCCGATGGGGTTCGACCTGTCCGAACCCAAGCTGCGGCGGGCCGGGCTGGACTACCACGACCTGGCCTCGGTCACGGTGCATGCGTCGCTGGCGGCCGCCTGGGACGCGCTGTCGCCGCAGCGGGTGATCGCGTTCACCTCGCACGCGCCCACCTCGTTCGCCGACGTGCGCTACCGCGCCGGGGACGTGCTGATGTTCGGTCCCGAGCCCACCGGGTTAGACGCGGCGACGCTGGCCGACGCGCACATCACCGCGCAGGTTCGCATTCCGATGCTGGCGGGCCGGCGTTCGCTGAACCTGTCGAACGCCGCGGCGATCGCCGTCTACGAGGCGTGGCGGCAGCAGGGGTACGCCGGGGCGGTGTAGACATCTGATGGTGGCGACCCGCTTCGTCCGGCTGCGCCGCCCTCGCGATCGCCACGGCTGGCCTACCAGGTGTTCCAGTGTGTGACCTGCTCGGCGGGCAGCCGCTTGGCCGGTCGGAAGTCGGTGCCCTTGGTGTAGGCGATCGGGAACAAGCCGCCCTGGCTGTAGCGGTCGTTCGGGATGCCGAGCACCTCGGCGGCCTGCCGGTCACCGTCGTTGATCAGGTGCAGCGTGGTCCAGCAGGTGCCCAGCCCGCGCGAGCGCAGCGCCAGGCAGAAGCTCCACGCCGCCGGGAACAGCGACGCCCAGAACGACGCGCTCAGCCCCAGCGGCGCCTTCTCCACCCGCCCCTCGAGGCAGGGGATCATCAGCACCGGCGCCTCGTGCATGTGGTCGGCGAGATAAACCGCGGAGTCCTTGACCTTGGGCATCCGCTCGCCACGGGTGTCGCCATCGGGATATTCGGCGGACGGCAGGCTGAGGTAGCCGCGGGCGTTGGCCAGGTAGATGTCGGCGATCGCCTTCTTCTTCTCGGCGTCCTCGACGAAGACCCATTGCCAGCCTTGCGCGTTGGAGCCGGTGGGCGCCTGCAGCGCGAGTTCGAGGCAGTCCGTCAGCACGTCACGGCTCACCGGCCTGTCGAAGTCGAGGCGTTTGCGGACCGAGCGGGTGGTGGTGAGGACTTCGTCCACGGACAGGTTGAGGGTCATGTGTGGAGGTTACCTTCGACCGCGAAACTGTATTCCACGACGCGTTTCTCGAGTGCACCCGTCGCTAGTTGCAGTCTCGCGACGCATCCTCACCGGAAGTCGCGCGAGCGGGAGCCGACCGCCAGGGTGATGCGGCCCAACCGCTCGGCGACGACGGTGATCGCGCCGCTGGCGTTTTGGACCTGCCCGCGCACCAGCAGCGCCGGCGCCGAGTTCGCCAGCTTGCGATGCCGCGCCCACACCCCCGGCGCGCAGAGCACGTTGACCATCCCGGTTTCGTCCTCCAGGTTGAGGAACGTCACCCCCTGGGCCGTCCCGGGGCGCTGCCGGTGGGTCACCGCACCGGCGATCAGCACGCGGTCGCCGTCGGTCACCGATCCCAGCCTCTCGGCGGGCACCACCCCCATGGCGTCCAGGTCTTCCCGCAGGAACTGCGTCGGGTAACTGTCCGGGGAGACGCCGGTGGCCCACACGTCGGCGGCGGCCAGTTCCAGCTCACTCATCCCGGGCAGCGCCGGGATGTGCGAGGACGAGCCCACCCCGGGCAATCGGCCCGGCCGCTGGGTGGCCGCCGCCCCGGCCGCCCACAGCCCCTCGCGCCGGGACATGTGAAAGCAGCCCAGCGCCCCGGCGGTGGCCAGCGCCTCGGTCTGCGGCACGGAGAGCTGCAGCCGGGTGGTCAGGTCCAGCAGAGAGGTGAACGGGCCGTTGGTTTTTCGTTCCTCGACCAGTTGCTCGGCCAGGTCGTCGCCGATGTGACGGACGGCCCCCAGACCGAGGCGCACCTCGGTTCCTCTGATTTCCAAGGTGGCGTGCGCCAGGCTGGCGTTGACGTCCGGGCCGTGCACCGTCACGCCGTGCCGGCGCGCGTCGGCCACCAACGACTGTGGCGAATAGAAACCCATCGGCTGGGCGCGCAGCAGCGCGGCACAGAACGCCGCCGGGTGGTGCAGCTTGAACCACGACGAGTAGAACACCAGCGACGCGAAGCTCAGCGCGTGGCTTTCCGGGAAACCGAAATTGGCGAACGCCTCCAGCTTTTCGTAGGTGCGGTCGATCACCTCGTCGGGCGCGCCATGCAGCGCGCGCATGCCGTCGTAGAACCGGCCGCGCAGCCGTCGCATCCGTTCGGTGGAGCGCTTGGAGCCCATCGCGCGGCGCAGCTGGTCGGCCTCGGCGGCGGAGAAGCCGGCGCAGTCGACCGCGAGCTGCATCAGCTGTTCCTGAAAGAGCGGTACCCCCAGCGTCTTTCGCAGCGCCGATTCCATGGACGGGTGATCGTAGAGCACCGGGTCCAGGCCGTTGCGCCGCCGGATGTAGGGGTGCACCGACCCACCCTGGATGGGGCCGGGGCGGATCAGCGCGACCTCCACCACCAGGTCGTAGAACACCCGCGGCTTCAGCCGCGGCAGGGTGGCCATCTGCGCGCGCGACTCCACCTGAAAGACGCCGACGGAATCGGCGCGGGCCAGCATCTCGTACACCGCCGGCTCGGAGAGGTCGAGGCGGGCCAGGTCCACCTCGATGTCCTTGTGCTCGGCCACCAAGTCGATGGCGTAGTGCAGCGCCGACAGCATGCCCAGCCCGAGCAGATCGAACTTCACCAAACCGATTGCCGCACAGTCGTCTTTGTCCCACTGCAGGACGCTGCGATTCTCCATCCGCGCCCACTCCACCGGGCACACGTCGGCGATCGGGCGGTCGCAGATCACCATGCCGCCGGAGTGAATGCCCATGTGCCGCGGCAGGTTCCGGATCTGGTTCGCCAGCTCGATCACCGGCTCGGGGATGCCCTCGACATCGGGCGAGTCGGCAAGCCCGCTCCAGTGGCTGATCTGCTTGCTCCAGGCGTCCTGCTGCCCCTGCGAGAAGCCCAGGGCGCGGGCCATGTCGCGCACCGCGATCTTTCCGCGATAGGTGATGACGTTGGCGACCTGGGCGGCGTAGTCCCGACCGTATTTGCCATAGACGTACTGGATGACCTTTTCGCGCTGGTCGGACTCGATGTCCATGTCGATGTCGGGCGGGCCGTCGCGGGCCGGTGACAAGAAGCGCTCGAACAGGAGTTCGTTGACCACCGGGTCGACGGCGGTGACGCCGAGGGCGTAGCAGACCGCGGAGTTGGCCGCCGACCCCCTACCCTGACACAGGATGTTGTTGTCCCGGCAGAATCGGGCGATATCGTGCACCACCAGGAAGTAGCCCGGAAACCGCAGCTGGGCAATGACTTTCAGCTCGTGCTCGATCTGGGAGTACGCGCGCGGTGCGCTCGGCCCGTAGCGTTCGCGCGCCCCGGCCATCGTCAACTGCCGCAGCCAGCTGTCCTCGGTGTGCCCGTCGGGCACGTCGAACGGGGGCAACTGGGGCGCGATGAGCGCCAACCCGAACGCGCACTGCTCGCCCAGCTCGGCGGCCGCGGTCACCACGTCGGGCCGCTGCCCGAACAGCCGGGCCATCTCCTCACCGGAGCGCAGGTGCGAACCCCCCAGCGGGGCCAGCCACCCGGCGGCGCAGTCCAGGGACTCCCGGGCCCGGATGGCGCCCATCGCCATGGCCAGCCGGCGCCGCGACGGCCCCGCGAAATGCGCACCGGTGGTGGCGACGACGCCGACCCCGAAGCGCGGGGCCAGCGCGGCCAGCGCCGCGTTGCGTTCGTCGTCGAGGGGCTGACCGTGGTGGGTCAGTTCGATGCTGACCCGCGCGGCGCCGAACCGGTCCACCAGGTCGGCCAGCGCCCGCTCCGCCGCGTCCGGCCCACCACTGGAAAGCGCCTGGCGCACATGGCCTTTACGGCATCCGGTCAGGATGTGCCAGTGCCCACCGGCGGCGGTGGTCAGCGCGTCGAAATCGTAACGGGGCTTGCCCTTCTCGCCGCCGGCCAGGTGCGCCGCGGCCAGTTGCCGCGACAGCCGCCGGTAACCCTCGGGGCCGCGGGCCAGCACCAGCAGGTGCGGCCCGGCCGGATCGGGGCGCTCGGTGCGGGCCTCGCAGCCCAGCGACAGTTCGGCGCCGAACACGGTACGCATGTCGAGTTCGGCGGCGGCCTCGGCGAACCGCACCGCCCCGTACAAGCCGTCGTGGTCGGTGAGCGCCAGGGCACGCAGGCCCAGCCGGGCCGCCTCCTCGACCAGCTCCTCGGGCGTGCTCGCCCCGTCGAGGAAGCTGAACGCGGAATGCGCATGCAGTTCGGCATAGGCGACGGACGAGCGGGACGCCCGGCGGTCACCCGGCGGCCGATACGTCGCGCGCTTGCGCGACAGGGGCCCGTCCTGTTCCGGCTCCGCCGACCCGCCGGCATGGCGCGGCTTGCTGTCGAGCACCCGCTCCATTTCCGCCCAGCTCGGCGGCCCGTT
>NZ_JAICZA010000034.1 GCF_025933915.1 Mycobacterium sp. | reverse complement strand
TACTTCGCCCTGGTGATTTGAGACCCCGTGCTTGTTGATGAGGTTGAACCGCAAAAGTTGCATCAGCGCTCCAGGTGCCTGCTGGGTACGGGGGTTTCAGGTTGGTGGCCTTGCTTGACCGCGCGCAGGCGCAGTGCTCGCCAGGCGGGATCGATCGACACTTCTTGGACCATCTCGACGCCGTATTGGTGAAGGGCTCGGACAAGCCAATCCCGGCGAAGCGCGGTTCCCGGTTGGCCGGGTTCGGGATAGCTGACCCAGGCCAGGCGGCCGGCGTGAGCGGCCGCATAGGCAGGTTTGAGCCATGCCAGGTCCACGGGTCGAGTGGCAAACCCAATGACCACATCAGCCTGATCCGGGTCGTGGTTACCGGCTGACAGCAGCCTCAACGTCGATTCTGGCGGCGCGTTGATCACCGCCACGCTTCGGCCGGATTTTATCTGCAACTTCTGTTCGAGCATCCGGAGTCCGAGGGCGCCGGGCAACGGGACGGTGGGGCGGCCTGGATCGGTCTGGCATTCACGACTTCCTGTGGTCATCGCCGTGGAATTTCTCACGCCGCCGGGACTGATCGTGGGTTTCGAGACACCGCCATGCGAATGTAATCACCGATCTGGCGCAAGGAGCGGTCGGCCTCGGGCACCAGTGGCGCAATGACCTGGAACACGTGAACCTGGCCTGGCCAGATCCGCACGTCCGTCGGCACTCCCGCAGCGGCCAGCTTTTGGGCGGCTTGTCGAGCGTCGTGTATCAGTTCCTCTGCACCAGAGACGTGGATCAACGTCGGGGGCAAGCCGGGCTTGATGTGGTCAAGCGGCTCATAGAGCGGTTCGCCGTGTGCGGTGATCAGCGCGGTCAACGCCGCGAATCCGTTGTGGGGCAACATAGCGCCGTTGACACATGGGCGTTCGGCCGCGAGCTGCAGGAGCGGAGACATGAGCGTCAATGCCGCGGGCTCCTCACCCTCTTCGGCCAGGGTCTGTGCGAGTGCGAACGCAAGGTATCCGCCGGCGGAATCACCTGCGATCGCGATCTGCTCCGATTCGTAGCCGTGCCTGCGGAGCCAGCGGTACGCGTCGTAGCAGTCATTTAGCGCCATCTTGATCGTGTGTTTAGGCAGCGTCCGGTAATTAACCGCCAGTACCGGGCTGTCGGCGAACTCCGACAGCTTGGCGATGGTCCGCAAGTGGGTGCTGATACCGCCCCACAGGAACGCGCCACCGTGGCAATACAACACGACTCCACCGGTGTCGCAAGCCATTCCGCGGACATGCAGTAGTTCCGCATGGGCATGGGGCAGCTCCACCGCACTACGGATCAGGTCCTGCCGGGTGGGTAACCCGCGCGCAGCACGTTCGAGAATGCCGTAGGGCCAAGGCAACTGCAGAGCGCGGCTGCCAATGGCCAGCGCGGGGTGCACGGTCATTCGACTGGCCCCAAAAACCAGCCGGGCAGCAACGCTGGGACCAGACTCGGTGACCTCCACGGGCGCTCGAACGACGTCGCGCACGCGATCGAGTGACGCACCGGAACTCGTGGGCGGGGCACTGGATCGCGCGAGTCGGCCTTCGTGGTTGGCGGTGGTCATATTGCTGTCCCTTGTATCAATAACTAATATTAATAATAGAGTCTGGACCTATGAGCTTCGTTCTTCAAGGGTGGTTGGTGTTAGAACGGACACATGAACAGCGGTGTGGGCGACGGCCGTTAACGTGATGCTCGGACGGGTTGAGCACCTCGGATCACCCGAATCTTCGCCAGCGCACGCCCGCATCCCTGTTTCCGAGTCAGATCACCAGTTGTCCCGGTGTGCCAACTTCTTGGACCTCACCCGCTTGGCCAGGCCTGACATCGGTGCCGTTGAGGTAAGCGATCGGAAACCGTAGGCCTTGGGCGTGCATGTCGTGCGGCATGACGAGAACCCCGGCGTCCTGCTTCTCGCCATCGTTGAGTAGGGCCTGGTAGCAGCCAGAATTTGCGGGCCGCCTACCGGGCCTGGGTGCGGCGGAGAACCTCGATGAGTTCCAGTGCGTGCCGGTCAAGCCGGCGGTCCTCGTCAGTGGCCGGGCTCCATTGGCGCACGGCTTTTGCGCGGTCGTCAGTGCCGAGTGCGGCGAAGATGGCCAGTGCGTGTGCGGCGACGTCTCCCTGCCCGTTCCGCACATCGGTCGACCTGACGTGCACGCTGATGTGCAGCCGGCGGGGTTCCGTGTGGATCAGCCGAGCGTGCACCTCGATCATGTTGCCGATGACGATCGGTCGGTAGAACCTGATCCCGTCGATACGCGACGCGACAACCTGCTCACCGGTCCACTGCGATGCACAGACGAACGCGGCCTCGTCGATCCAGCGCATCACTTTGCCGCCGTGTACTTTTCCACCCCAGTTGACATCCGTCGGTGCGGCGAGAAACCGCAATACGGCGCGTGGGGCGGACGTCTCGTCGCTGTAGTGCTGTGCGGCCATGGCGGCATCGACGTCGGCGCGCACCGAGACCCTGCGCCGCGCCGCCAGCTGCAGGCGCTGGTCTAGGACAGTCTGCGGTGTCCAGGCCGGCACCGGCACCGGCGCGCCGGAGTCATCGACTGCGATGAACACCGCCATGCACTGCGCGGTCTCGCCGAGGCTCTTGGCCCGCGGATCTCCGGAGGAGACCGTGACCAGGATGTGCATGCTGGTGCGTCCGGTGTAAGCGATGCGCGCACCGATCTCGACGAGCTCCCCCACCGCGATCGGCTTTGCGAACCGGATATCACCGATAAAGGCTGTCACACAGTATTTTCCGCTCCACTCCGACGCGCACGCGTAGCCGGCTTTGTCCACCCATTCGAGCACGTGCCCGCCATCGATTCGCTCGCCGTAGCCGACGTCGGTGGCCTTTGCCAAGAACCGCAGCGTGATGCGGGAACGAGGTCGTGCGGACCCTTCGAATGTTATCGGCATCGGTACTCTTTACGACTGACGTCCACATATGACTGCGACTGGAGTCGGCAGCAGTCTTCGGGTGTCCGTTCTAACACTAGTAGACCTTGGCATTTGCCGTCTAGACATCTAATATTAATCCACATTGTCACTACAAGGTGCGCGCACCACTCCCGCGGTGGGGTGATGGGCCAGCCCGCGCACTTTGAAAGATGGCACAGGTGAATGAATATCCACCGTCCCGCGCGAAGTACGCTGCCGCGCTGCGCATATCGGTAACGGACCGCGGCTGACCGGGTCTGTCCGGGGTAACCGACAACCGCGGGTTCCCGTACGACACAGCGAAATCCGGCCGCTCGAACCATCGCATCGCGTGTCAGGTCGACACCGATGGGTCTTGACAAACGGGTCCGCGGTGATCATTCTAAAAACAATGTAAATTACTCCTACAGGAGGAGTCATGGCCGCTGCCCGCCCGCCGATCGCGTCACCGTCTGGCGCCGGCGGCAGATGGCGGCAGGTGCGCTCCGATCCCGCGTATGCGGCGTTTTGGCTCTTGCGTATCGGCTTTGTGGTGCTGCCCATCTGGATGGGTGTCGACAAGTTCGCGAAGGTTCTCTACCAGCACTGGCCGGATGCGCTGGCGCCGTGGATCGTCGATATCGCACAAGACTTGGGTTTGACCGCGCAGACCGTGATGTACATCGTCGGCGTGATCGAAATCGTCGCGGGTCTCGCCGTCGCGATCAAGCCCCGATACGCGGGCTACGTGGTTGCCGCCTGGCTCGCGGGGATCATCATCAACCTGCTGAGCTACCCGTGCTGTTATGACATCGCGCTGCGTGACTTCGGACTCTTCATCGCAGCGGTTGCCTTGGCCTGGCTCGGCGCGGCCTACGACCAACCCGGTACCGCCGCGCAGCACGACGACGGTGACTCCACGTGACCACGTTCAACCGCTTGGATCACGACGCGACACCTCTCATGGCCGGCGGGTTGATCGCTCGTCTTGAGGGTGGGAGCGCGTGCGAATGCTGACCGCCGCGTTTCGGGACCTGCAGTGGCGACATCGGCGCTTCATCGTCGCGACCATCGGCACCGGAATGGTGTTCGCGCTGACGCTCATCCTCACCGGACTGACGCACGGTTTTCGGGTCGAGGCTCAGCGCGTGGTCAATTCGCTGGGCATCGACGCCTACATGATCAAGAAGGGCGCGGCGGGCCCGTTCATGGGTTCGTCGAGATTCCCGGAAACAGAAACACGGTTCATCGCCGGGCTCCCCGGCGTTGAATCGGCGATCCCGGTGGTCTATGGCAACACGATCCTGCAAGATCGTCGCTCACCGCAAAACGTCAACGTCTACGGTGTGCCCGAACAACAGATGCCACCCATCGCGACCGGGCGCACGCCGTCGAACCCCGGCGAGGTGGCGATGTCGACCACCCTGGGGCGCTCCATCGGCGACGAGCTCGAGATCGGTGCGAACATGGTGCGGGTCGTCGGGCTTGTCGACAAGTCCACCACACTGGCGGGCCAACCAAACGCCTTCCTTACCGTCGCGGGCGCACAGCAGCTGATGTTTTCCGGGCAGCCGGTGGTGTCCGCAATCGGCTTGCGCGGCACGCCCACACACGTACCCGACGGGTACCGCATCGTAGATCGTGACGCTGCGGCCGACGACATGGTGCGGCCGCTGCACGGGGCCCAGTTGGCGCTGTCGTACGTGTCGATTCTGTTGTGGGCGGTCGCCGCGCTGATCGTGGGATCACTGATCTATCTCTCGGCGTTGGAGCGCACTCGGGACTTCGCTGTGTTCAAAGCTCTCGGTGTCACGACCTACTCGGTGCTGGCCGGTCTCGCGCTACAGGCAGTGCTCGTCGCGATGGTCGCCGGGGTGGTGGCTGGGCTGCTCGCTGTGGTGTTGGGCCCCCTGTTCCCGATGCTGGTGGCGGTGACCACCTCGGCCTTCCTGTCGTTGGAGGCGACGGCGATCGCGATCGGCCTGTTGGCGAGCTTGGCCGGCTTGCGGCGCGCGGTAGCGGTCGACCCAGTGCTGGCGTTCGGGGGTCCGTAGTCGTGGGCGATCTGCGCATCAAAGATCTCGTGGTCGAGTACGCCAGTGGCGGACAGACGATCAGGCCCATCGACGGTCTGGATCTAGAGATCGCAGCCGGGTCACTGGTGATCGTGTTGGGCCCCAGCGGGTGCGGAAAGACCACGTTGTTGTCGTGCCTGGGCGGCATCCTCAGCCCTACTGATGGTCGGATCCAATTCGGCGATGTCGAGGTCACGGCGATAGATCGGCGCGGGCTGACCGCTTACCGCCGCCACACCGTCGGCCTGGTCTTTCAGGCATTCAATCTGGTGGCAAGCCTGACCGCACTGGAGAACGTGATGGTGCCGATGTGGGCGGCGAAGTGGCCGCGGCGGTTGGCGCGCGCCCGCGCCCGCGAGTTGCTGACCCAAGTCGGGCTCCAGGAGCGCATGACACACCGGCCGGGCGATCTCAGCGGCGGTGAGCAGCAACGGGTGACGGTTGCCCGCGCGCTCGCGTTGGACCCGCCGCTGATCCTCGCCGACGAACCTACGGCGCACCTGGACTTTGCCCGGGTGGAAGAAGTGCTGCGGTTGTTACGCGAGTTGGCGACGGGCGAGCGCATCGTCGTGGTCGCGACCCACGACACTCGGATCCTGCCGCTTGCCGACCACGTGATCGAGCTTGCGCCGCCTCTCGCCTCCGCTGATCGCGAGCCCGAAACCGTCCATCTCACACGCGGCGCCGTGCTGTCTGAACAGGGCAGCGCCGGCGAGTTGATCTACGTCGTCTCTGACGGCGAACTAGAAGTCGTTCGCGAACTCGCGGACGGGGGAGAAGAACTGCTCAAGTCCGTCCACCCCGGCGACTACTGCGGCGAGATCGGACCATGGTTGCGGATGCCGCGCCTGGCCACGGTGCGCGCCCGCACCGACGCCACCGTGGTGGGCTACAGCGTGCAGGCATTCCGCGAAAAATTCGGGACTTTCACCGAGCCTCATCCGCTTGAGGATCTCGAGATCGACACAGGGCACGGCGGCGTCGGTTTTGTGGGTTTTGTGGATGCCCCGCGACTAACGATGCAACGCCGATGCCTCCGATGATCGCGAGGGCCAGTCGCGGTCACCGTGGCAAGCGCCCTGTTGCGTGTGGGGCGCGACTACTCCGGTTGCCTGATGGGCGAAGCGATTTCAGTATCCACCCAGTATCCGCGACGTATCGTACGGTGTGCCGGACCGTGGGCGAAGTAAAACCGGACTGTTTTGAAAACCCATGGAGGCCTTCGTGAGTTTCCTCGGACAAGGTGCGAATGCAGGAATTCCTGGGGACGCCGACCCTTTCGACATGACGCTGGCATCGGCGGAATATGCGGCTGCACAATCATTCCCGCCGCCGGAAGGTCATCGACACTTCGCAGCGCCACCACCGAGCGGCGAAGCCAACACTCTTGCGACGTTGTCGGTCGTCTTCGCATTCGTGTTGGCGCCCGCGGGCGCCGTGCTGGGTCACCTTGCGCTGTCGCAGATCAAGCATCGGCCGCAGCCGGGGCGTAGGCGTGCGATTCTGGGTCTGACGTTCTCGTACGTCTTGATTGTGCTGGCGGTGGTGACCCTGCTGGTGTGGCTATTGCTCGGCGCCGGCCGCCAGACCGATGCGGCTTCGACAACCGACACCCTGACGCCCAGCGCTACCCCCAGCGTGCGATCGACCGTGATCACCCCGCCCGCGCAAGGCAGGCTCAGGGTCAGCGTTGCGGACCTGCGGGTGGGGGACTGCGTCGAAATCCAAAAAAACGAACCCGTTCCGACAAGGCGCGCTGACAAAGTCTACATTTACCGGACGCATTGTGTGGTTGGCGATGGGATTTTCATGGTGCGCCAAATTGTGTCGGATGGCCAGCATTGCCCCTCCGGAGAATACCTCGCCAATGAACAAGAAACCATATGCGCTTGCTTCGTGAAATATAGTCAATAAGCTGCCCGGTACTCAATGGAAAACAACCGACGCCCACGGCGCCGATTTATAGAGAATTTTCGGCGCCATCAGAGCGCCCGAACGATGCTGCGATAAATAATACATTTGACACGAATCGCCAGGCTGTGGGCCTGTACGGTGACAAATTTCATACTATTTATGCGTGTGATATCAGAGCCATTCAACTAAAATTCAATTGTGCCTCCCGATCGCGATCCCTTCCACGCAGCATCAAGCGATGCGCCCGGGTCTCTAGATTTCACCGCTCCCTACGCAGATACGCTTACCGGCTACGGTATGTCGACTTCACGCGTTTCAGGACCACCATTATTCGGACCGCGGAGTGATGTTCAATCAAGCTTCGCACGAGGCGATTACTTCTCCGGCACCTCGGCGTGGCCGCAGCAGCCCGCACCGCCGCCACCGTTGAACACCTATGCGGTCTTGGCGCTGGTTTTCGGCATCCTGGTTCCGCCCGCTGGTGTCGCAGTCGGGCATTTGGCGCTGCCGCAGATCAAGCGCACCGGGCAACGCGGGTGGCTGGCGGCCGTTTGCGGATTGGTCATCGGCTATCTGCTCTGCGTCGTGTTGTTGGTTCTCCTGGTGTGGCTGGTTGCTGTCGGCGATCGCGGATCGAACGGTGCCGCAGCTATGCGGTCGTCAGTACCCGAGGCGAATCCGCTTCCCAGCGTGGTCACTTCGATCGCGCCCGCGCCGATACGTCCGCATATCAAGATCGATCTGGGCCGCGCGATGGTCGGACAGTGCGTCGAGATCGAAAAGCGCGACGAGGCCGGCGATGGAACGCGTGATGACGCGCTGGATCTGTACGAAGTGCCGTGCCAGCACCGTCCAGGTGTTTACACGGTCGTGGCGCGCGCGCCCGCCGATGCGGAGTGCAACTCCACCTATGTCGCGTCGCCTCCCGATCGCTCATTCTCTGTCTGTCTGAACCGGTACTGAATTCATGTACACAACAGGGCTTTTCGCAATGCCGGCGGCAGCGCCGGCCGCGGCTGAGGCGACCGATACGCGATGCCACAGCGCGGAGAGCGCCGACCTACAGGACCTGGGGCAGGCGGGACAACTGAAATGACTTCTGGCAGCGATCCCTTCGACTTCAGCGATTTCGGCGGTCGTGCCGCTGCGGGTGCACACCCCGCGGACGCGCGGCCTAGGCCCTACAACACCGCGGGCGGTTTCGATCCGTTCGCCGCCGAGCCATCGCTGCCACTACAGACGGCGGACAAACCCTTCGGCGCCTCCGCGGGGCAGACGGCCGCCCCGCTCGCGGTCACTCGGCCGCCGCTGGCGTTGGTCGCCGTCGCGCTCGCCTTCGCCGCGGTCGGCATTACGCTAGGCGTCGTCGCGGTGTACACGGCTTCGGCCGCGCCGGCGTTCGCCGGTTGGCTGCTGGCCGGTCCAGTCGCCATCGGGACACTGGCCTGGTTCACCCATCTCGACACCCGGCGTCGGGTTAGTTCGGTGTACTCCGCTCCGACCTGGCTGAGTGCCGTCTATTGGGTGGTGGTGGCCCCTTGCGCAGTTGGAATCGGCGTCGGTGCTTGGCAGATCGCCCTTTGGGCTGGCCGGTGGTAGGAGCCGATACCCATGCGTCCACGACTGCTCGGATACCCTTGCTCGCTGCGGGTGGCTGCGGTGGGAGCGTTGGCGCTGGCCTTGTCGGCGCCCGGGTGGTTCGGTGCGACTGCTGGTGCAGCCCCGGAGGATCCCGATAGCGTCGCCGTCAACCGCTACGGGGGTTGCCTGGCTTCGCAGAAAGCGGGCGATCTGCTCATCCTGGTCGACGAGTCGGGCAGTCTCCAGAGCAGCGACCCGCAGGCGGCGCGGGTCGAGGCCGCGAAGTATTTGGTGAAAACCCTTGGTGGCTACGCGGATCGCACGAGCGCCAAGCTCGATGTGGCGATTGCGGGCTTTGCCGAAGGCTACAGCCTCCGGCAAGACTGGACTCCATTGACCGGCGCGTCGGTGGACTCGGTCAACAGTCGGCTACAGAGTCTGGCCGGACAAAACAGCGGCGCGGATACCGATTACTGGCTAGCCCTCGATGGGGCCCGGCAGTCGTTGACCGACCGCGCGCAGGGCAATCCCAACCGCTGCCAGGCGATCGCATGGTTCTCTGACGGCAAGATCGATTTCTCCCAGCGAGCCGGCAGCCGTCCATACGCCCCGGACGTCGATCTCGGCAGCCAGTCCGGCATCACCGAAATGATCCGCCGGGCAACAGATTCCATCTGTCGATCGGGCGGGCTGGCCGATCAGCTCCGGTCCGCACACATCGTCATGCTCGGCGTCGGCCTCGGAGACAAAGCGGCCAGCCGGGACTTCGATGTGATGTCGGCGATTGCCACCGGAGCCGGGCCCGATGGTACCAAGTGCGGCGGGATCATGGATCCCAAACCCGGTGCGTTCTACCAGGTTTCCAACATCGATCAGATGCTGCTCGCTTTCGATGCGCTCAATCCCACTCCGCGTGTCGTTGACAGCAAGCCGGTCTGTCACGAAAGCGTCTGCCAGGAAGCACGGCACAATTTCGTGGTGGATCGCTCGGTGAAATCGGTCAACATTCTGGGGTCGGGCGGCATGCCTGGCATTGTCCCGTATCTGATTTCACCGTCCGGCCAGCAGCTGCAGCTACCCAACGGCGGGCATCAAGTCGATGCCTCCATCGAGGGCATCGCGGTGAGCTACCAGTGGCAGTCGGAGTCCGCGCAGACGATCTCGATCCGCGGTGAGAACAGCTCGAAATGGCCGGGCCAGTGGGCGATTGTGTACGTCGACACCACCGGGCAGCATCCCGACGCGGTATCGCGGGTAGCCATCCATATCACCACCGACATCTACCCCACCGTCAACCAGAATCCGAACTCTCCGTGGCGCGCCGGGCAAGTAATGCGGGGCGTGACGTTCGGCCTGGTCGACGAGCAGGGCAAGCCGATCGACCCGAACGGCCTCGCCGGCGAGGCGGCGATGTCAGCGGTGCTGGCGGTCGACGGTGCCGCACCGATCAAGGTGCTGGACACGATGTCCAAGAACGAAATTGGCAAACCACTCGACATCGACCTGACCAATGTCAAACCGGGTGCGGGCAGTGTGCGGATGTCGTTGGTCATCACCACCGCACCGGCGCCCAATGCGCCGGGCACCCAGCTTTCACCCCAGCGGGTGGACAAGCCCATCCAAATTCTGCCGAGGCTCGGGTTGCCGGCCCCGGGTGAGCGTATCGACTTCGGCACCGTGCAAGGGACCGAGCAGGCGACAACGCAGTTGCAGATGACCGGCCCTGGTTGCGTGTGGATCGCGAACGGCGAACGGCCCACTGTCCGGACCGCCCCCGACGGTATCGCCACGGTCGACGTGACATCGACGGCGACCGGGCCCGGCAACTGCCTCAATCTCGACGAAGGACAGAAAGCCGGCCTGCCCGTCACATTGCACACCGACCACGAGGGGCATGGCGGACTCAACGGCACCGTGCCGATTCACATTGCCTCCAAAGACAATCCGAGCCAGGCACAGACCATCGACGTCGCGTTCACGGCGTCCATGGTGAAAGCGTTGAGCACCACCAATTTCGTGCTGGTGCTGCTTGCGGCGCTGCTGCTCGGGCCGGGCGTTCCGCTTATCCTGCTGTACGCAGCCAAGTGGTACGTCAGCCGGATCCCCGGTGTGCCCATGTTGGCCCAGCGCATCCCCGTCGAGGTCGACGCCGCCGTCGTTTTGCGTGACGGGGCCCCATTCGAGATGGCCGACACCGACCTGGTCAACCCGGTGCCGGGCCTGGCCGGCGGCGCGCGCACTCTGACGGTGGAGGGCGTCGAACTATCCGCGGTCACCGGCCGCAGCCCGTTCGGTGTCGGACACGTGAAGGTCAACGCTGCCGGGTATGTCAGCGCCGGATCGGAGATACCGTCCACCGATGCGAGCGGCCTGCAGGCGGTGCTGCCGATAACCGTCCACGGCACCTGGGTCGTGCTGCATGATCTGCGCGGCGCACCCAACAAAGCAGAAGTGTTGCTGATGGTCCCCGGCCAATCCGATGTCGCACAGCGGCGCGAACTGTACGAGGACATCGATCGCCGGCTGCCTGAGACGTTGACCATGTTGCGCCGCCGCGCGGTGGAGGCCGACCTGGCGCACCCGGTCGACGGTGGCCCGCAACTGCCAACACCCTTCGGTGTGGCCCCCGCGGGGGAGGCGGGTGACGACCCGTTCGAGGATGCGCAACTCGACCACAGTCCGTTCAAACCCTTTGGAGGAGGAGCCCGATGAGGCGTTTTTTGGTAGTGGGATGTGGTGGTTCCGGCGGTGCGACGCTCGCTTACATGATGGACCAGCTCCGGTCGGAACTGCTTGCCGCAGGCGTGTATTCGCTGCCGATGGGATGGCAGTTCGTCCACATCGATGTTCCGAGTGGGGCCGAGACCGGGCCGGACGGCCTGGGCAATGTCGTCGCGCAGGGCGGAACCTACATCGGTGCCGGACCGCAGGGTAGCAGTTACGCGATCCTCGACAGCGCGTTGTCGCAGCGGATGGCATCGGAGTCCGCGCTGGACACCATCGCTACCTGGGCGCCGCGGCAGCCCGACGAAGTCACCAACCCCATCTCGGCGGGCGCCGGCCAGTATCGCGCCATCGGCCGGATGATCACGCTGAGCAAGGCGGGCGAAATCCGTCAGCGCCTGCAGACCGCCTGGGATCAGCTGTTCCGGGTCGAAGCGATGTCTGAGATGGCGCAGCTGGATGTGCCCGGCATGGGTCACTTCGACCCCAACGAGCCGCCACTGGTGCTGGTGGTCTCGTCGATGGCCGGCGGCGCGGGCGCATCGATGGCGCTGGACATCTGTCGGCTGTTGACGCTGGTGTCCGGGCTGGACCCCAAGCTGATGGGCGTATTCATGGTCACCCCCGATATCTTCGACTCACTGCCGGAAAGCGCACGAATCGGCGTGCGTGCCAACGCCTTAGCTTTGCTAGGCGAGGTTGTGGCCAGCCAGTTGGGGTCGGCGCGCGAACACGACGTGCGCATCCTGCGCGCGCTGGGTCAACAACACGGCGAAGGCGAAGCGATCCCGTTCGCGCGGGTCTTTCCGGTCGGTCGCTATGTGGGTGCCGAGCGGACGCTGTTCGGTGACGGCTCACAGAACGCGGTGTATCGCGGCCTGGGCCGGGGCCTGGCCGGGCTGATGATGAGTGGCATCGCGAGCGACCAGTTCGTTTCCTACGACCTGGGTAACACCTCGTCTCCGGCCGGTGACCGGGATCTGCTGGGCTGGGGCAATCAGGTCTGGGATCCGTTGCCGTGGGGGACGTATGGGTTTTCCAGTCTGTCGATGGGCCGCGACCGCTACGCGGAATACGCCGCCCAGCGACTGGCCCGCAGCTGCGTGGACAAGCTGTTGTCCGGCCACTTGCAGCCGGGCAACCCCGCGTCGGGAACCGAGCAACTCGACTCGCTGATAGACAGCCAGTGGGCCGCGATCTGCGACCGGGTGGGTCTACCGGCGACCTCCGGCGATGAGAAGAACCGGATGCGTTTGCTCGGCGGCTGGATGACGAACACGGCGTTCCCTTCCCGTGGTGTCACCGCCACCACCGGCGCGCTCATTGACCACCAGCTGCGCGGATACCTGCCAAATCCCGAGGGGATGACCGCCGAGCAGTGGGTGCCGATCTTCCGCCAGGCGATCGCCAACCGCCGGGCATCGTTGAGCCAGGCCATCACCGACGCCGCGTACCGAATGGCCTTCGGCTGGCACTGCGAATTCGTTGACCGCATCGACGCTCTGGTCGCGTACGCCATCGCGAACTTCAGCCTTCCGTACGCACGTGGGGTGGTCGACAACCTGCGCCGCTACATCGACGACGAACTCGCCACCTCGATGTGCGATCTAGGGTCGATGGGGCCCAAAGACGTTGTCGCGCTGGCTTCGAATGTCGAGGCGACCATAGCCGCACTGCGCGGTTCGATTTCCAACGCCGAACAGCTTCTGCACACCGCGCTCGAAGGGTTCCAGGGCAACATCCGGCGGGCGTTGTACGCCAGCGCATCGGCCAAGCTGGCCGATGTGCTGAAGGTGGTCGGCGGTGAACTGCTCGCCTCGCTGAGCACCGCGATCGGTGAAGCGCAAGTGGTTTTGGAGCACGCGGAGTCCGAGCCGCCGGCGGACGTCGGGCTGGCGCGACTGGCCACCGACCAATACGCAGCCTGGCCGGCAGACGCCGACGAGCTGGCGCCCGGTCGGTTCGCCGAAGCCAACAACGAAGTGCTGCTGATCAATTCGACGGCGTTCAAGGCGCGCTACGAACTCGATCTGCCGCAGGCGCTGGTGACGGGGCAAGCGGCGCCACCGTTTGCGGTTGCGGTTACCGAGAGCACCGCCCGCGTGATCGTCGGCGAGTGGCAGACCACCGGTGGCATCGCCGCCCCCGGCGGGCTACTGGAACGCACCGCGAACTGGGTGACCCGCGCCTTTGGCACCCATCCCGAGACGAAGGCGTCGCTGGTGCCATCGCTGGCCCGGTACGACGTGCACACTCGGCCCGCCGAGCTGCTGGAGCGGGCGCGCCTCTATGTGGGTCGCCCGGGTGAGGCGTTCCACGAGTTCTGCAAGCTCTCGCTGCGCGACTACGTGCAAGGCGTGGGCGCCGCCGAGTCCGAACTGGCCATGCGCCGCAACGACATCGTCGCCAAGTTCAGCGAGGCGCTGTCGCTGGCGCGGCCATTGGCCAGCGTCAACGACCAGGCGCTACAGGCCGTACATCCGGGGCGGCAGCTCGTGTACCGGTACAAGTTCTCCGATGTGCCCTTCCTCGGCCAGTCAGTGGCCCACGAGCTGGGCAAAGTGTTGCGATCCAACCCGCGAATCGATCAGGCGTCCAAGGACAACTTCCAGCGCTCGTTGTCCGACGAGGACAGCATGACCCGCGTCGACATCTTCGGGTCGTACCCGAATTATTCGCCGCTGGCTTTCGATTCGGTGCTCGGCCCGGCTGCGCAGCAGTGGTCGTCGACCGCCGGTCCGGGCCGTTCCGCGTTCTGGCGGTTCCGTCGCACCCGGCCGCTGCAGGCATCGTTGCCGATGACCGATGCCGAACGCCGCGCGATGACGGCCGGCTGGTTGCTCGGGCAGGTGACCGGTCGGGTCCGTCTGCCGGTATCGCCTTACACCGAGCCGGTCCGCATCTATGACGATGACAACCAGCGGTGGATACCTTTCCCCAACCCGCTGCTCACCCCGCCATCGCAGTTCACCGCGTCGTATGACTGGTTGCCCGCGGTACTGGAGTCGATCTTGCTGGCGATTGCGCAGTGCCACGAGCCGCCGGTGATGCGCTCGCTGCGGCCCTACCGTGTGCTGCGCGAGCTTTTCGACGCCAACTCACAGGACCCGGCCAGCGGCATCGTGCAACCGGCGGCGACCGAACGGCTGGTGGACTTCTTACTCGGCGAGAACAGCACGCAGCATGAGCTTTCGCGGATTCCCGAGCTCCTGGCGGCACGGACCGCCAGGGAGCGGGCGGACACGGCTATCGAGTGGTTGAAAACGGTGCGACAACTCGCTGCCGAGTATCTGCCCGAAGGCAGCGACGGAATGACAGCGTTGGGACGCTACTCGGTCATTGCGACGCGCACCAAGGCCGGCAAGACACCGATCTTCCGCGACCTCGCTCCGGATGTGTTGTGGGCCACCGAGACTCTCATCCAAATGATCCAAGAGGCGAGGGACCGAGTCGAGACCCAGACTCGCGACCAGCCGGTCGCGCAGTCGAATTCGGTGTCATCCGATCGGACCGCCGTTGACACTGAGAGCATTTTGGTTCCCAGTACGGGGACGTTCTGAAGGTGATCGGGCATCCGGATCCACCAACGCTGGCGCTCGTGCTGGCACCACATGGCGACGTCGACGAGATCTTCGCGGTCCTCGCCGATTACTCCGCCGCTGGACTCCTCGATCCCTTCATCTGGGTAAGCTCAGGCGACATCGGCAGCGCATCGGTGCCCGCGACGCTGGTCGCCTCGGGGCGTTCGTCAGCGGTGGTTCTGCAGCACGTGTTGACCGGTCGGCGGTATCACCGACTGCGCCTGGTGGTTCTGGTTCCCGTTGACGAATCGGAGGGTCGGCCGGCTGCGCGCGCTGAGCAAACCCTCGAGCAGATCGTGCGTGCCAGCGCCGTCGGAACTCCAATCACGTTGCTGCGCCTACTCTTCAATCATGGTGCGGCCCTCGACACCAACTACGATCCAACCTTGGTGCTGGAGGGTTGGCACAATCTCCTCGTTGCACCCGAGGACTCCGCAGGACCGGGATTGGGGTCGATGGCGCTGGACCGGCTGACCGATCCCTTCGATGTCGCACGGTACGTCGCACCGGTCGTCGCCGCCGCAGCCGGCCTATGGAGCGGCATCGACCGTGTCGTGTTCGACGACCTGGCGATACTGCCCGGCAGCACGCTGCGCACCGTCCGCTCTTTCTATCGTCGACTCGATGCCACCGGTGTCGAAGACCAACTACGACACAAACTGTTCGACAGTGGTGGCCGGCTTCCGCTGCCGCGCGGGGGCCCGATCCCGGTGGGATACGCATCCGATGATGCGGCGGCCGCCCAAACGGTCGCCCGCGCACTGTGGACCAAGCACCGCGACGTCTTGCGCGGCGGGCGTGTCGAGATCGGCAAGCCCGAACCGCAAGCGATCTCAGTGCGGGCGGCGTTGAAGATATTCTTCTCGTTCCTGTGGGCGGCGCTGCGTAATGCGCCGTCGGTGTGGCTGTCGAGTCTGGTGGGCTCGATGTCATCGGCGCTGGCGACTACCGTGCAGCACACCGTGTTCGGCTGCTCCGATTCGGCGTTCGCGGTCGTTGCCGGTGGCGAACTCGCAGACTGGCAGGAAATCGCCCGCAGCGCAGACGAAATGAGCACCGTGCTCGAAGCGGAACGAGGCATAGGGCAGCTCGCCCCGACCAATCTCACTCCACTGTGGGCCGACTACGTCAACGGGGCGTTGACGCTGGCCGACGGAGGTCGACGGTCATCGGGCATCGACCCCGTCACCGTGGGTGCGGGGGTGGGCGTGTTGCACAGCAGCGCCGATGTCGTGCCCAGCGCTGCCGACGCGTTCACCGCGATTCCCGCATCACTTGCCGCGGTAATCGGGGTTCCGCAAGTCACCGCCGGTGACGTGATCGGTATTGAGGACCTCAAGAGCCGGCTGGAACGGACATTCAACGACGGCGCTGCCGGAATTGAAGCTCGGCAAGCCGCCGCAAAGCTGACGTCTTGGGAGGCGGTGGCCGAGCGAAGTTATGCGTCCCAAGTGAGTTCGATCCTCACCGACTTCCTCGGCCGCGCTCGCGACGAAGTCAGCGACCTGGTCCAGCGGATACGCGATACCGCCGGACGGGCCCCGGTGGATGGAAAGCTCCGCCGCCGCCAGCAGGTCATCGCGGCCATCACCCGAACCGCCGGATGGACAGTGTTCGTCGCGCTGTTCGTGCTGCTGAGCATCGCCGCAACAGGTTGGGTGACATCATCGTTCGCGTTGCTGGTCGGCGGCATTGGCGTAGCGGTGTACTTTGTCGCCGCCCTGGTGCTGTTCGGGCTCGGCCAGCGCGATCTCTTTGCAACACTGAACCTACAGGAGTCCCGACTCGCAGAGCTGGAGGCGATCGACTTCAATCTCCGCGCTGCACTGGAAGATGTCCGCCGATTGTCGCTGGCGTACGGGCAATTACTGGCCTGGAACCGAGTCTTGGGGGAGGTGCTGCGGGCGCCGTTCGGCCCGATAGAGCCGACTCAAACCGGCCGGCTGTACATCCAGGATGGTCTGCCACGCGCCGTGCAGATCTGTGTGGCCGACCCTGTCGGTACCGATGTCGAGGCGACCGCGCGTGCGCTGCGGCAACAGATTTATACGACGGGATGGCTGACCGGGCCGTGGGAACGGATGCTGGAATCAGCAGAACGGGCGCTGCGTGACGAACCGTCCGCATTGTTCCAAATGCCCGGTGTCGGATCAGCTTCAGCACTGGACGATTGGTCGCTTGCGGTGGCCCGTGGTGTGGTTCGCGCTGAGGGGGCCAATCCACTGTGGACACAGGTGCAAGCCATGCTCGACGACCCGAATAGCGGTATCGCGACGGCATTGACCGCCACTGCCTTCAGCCCTGCCGGTGAACAGCGACCTTCGCTCGGGCGGCTTGATGGCGATGATTCGCACCGACGCACCGTCCACCCGGCGCCCTTTGACGCCTCGTTGTTCACCGATACAGCGGTCACGGCCGGACATTCGGTCGTCGTGATCGATGACGTTGCGGTTGATCGGCGCGGGTTGAGCTACACCGAGGTGGTCGTGCAGGTGGGTAAAGGGCTGCCCGCCTACGACTTTGCGATGTTCGCGCCGACCGTTCGGTCCGTTGTCGTCGATGACGATGCTCCGCCGCAATCGGGAGTGTTGGTGTTCTAATGACCGAACCGGGCATTCTCGAGGACGACCCCCGCCTGGCGACTCTGCTGCAGTGGCGTGACCAACTGATCGAGACCGGCGCGATTTCGCGGTCGGCTCTCAAAGAGGCCTATCTCAGGCTGGTGCTGAGGTCCGGCCGCACCGATGCAGACCAGATCCGAATGATGTTGCCGGTGGCTGTCGCGGAACACGCCGGCGAGATGTCTCGGCTGCTGCAGGACACGATTGAGTCGGCTGTCATAGAAGATCGAAACCCGGCTCAGTGTCTTTCTGAATCAGACGTGGCCGCGCTAGATTTGACGTCGCAGTTGCGGTTTGCGCCTTATGTGTTCGCCGCCCAAACGCGCGACTGCCTGCCGATCTCGACGCGACGGGTTCGTCATCCCGACTCGCCGCAGGACCAACTCGAGTTATCGTGGCCCCCCTACGCGGTCGAAGGCCAAACCTGCGTCATGTACCGCGTGGTCAGCACCGGGGCCGATCGCGGGTATTCCCCCGACGATGCCCAGCTCGTCGTGGCCACGGTCGCCACTGAGGCGATCGACGACCGGCCGCTCGTTGAGGCGGTGCGCCATCTGCAGGTATGGGTGAACGTCGGCGAGTCGGCAGTGGAACTGTTTGACGCACAACCGTTTTTACATGCGTCCGGCGTTGTCATAGCCACTCTGCGGGATTGCGAAATCCGCGAGGATTCCGGGCGGGTCGTCGGCAACTGGTCGGCCATCCCCGGTGTCAGGGCGGTGCGCGTCTACCGCATCCCGGCGGAGCTGGCAGAACGCGATGGCGCCGAGTTTCGCATCGCGGCCACCGCTGAGAACCTGACCGGTTTCGTCGATTGTGACGCCGAGCGTGGGTGCCGCTATTTGTACCGCATGCGGTGCGAAGTCGAGGTCGACGGCGTCGTGCAGTTATCGGAACCCGTTGAACGCCAAGTTGCGATTCCCGCCGTACTTGAGGCGGTGGCCGACTTGAAGCTGACCACGTGCGGCCCCCCCGATGCTGCCGCGTTCCGACTGGAGTGGACGGCTCCGCGGTTTGGGCATGTGATGGTATTTCGGACCCCCGCCCCGCCCGACGCCGATGCACGGGTGGCGGACCTGGATGAATCCGTGCTGGGCCAAGTCGGCCTGGGGCGCGCTGTGCAACTCACCGATCCGGTCGTCGAGCACGTCGATCCGCGTGGGGTGCGCACATCGAGGATGGCGGATGTGCCATGGCCAACAGGTTGGAATCGCGCGTATTTCACACCCGTGACGGTCTTGGACGGCCGTGCGCTGCTGGGCAAGACGATATCGACGGTGCGGACGGGGAACATCACCGACGTGGCCCTGCTGGAGTACTGCAGCAAGCAGGTGCTCACGTTCGACTGGCCCGACGGAGCGGCCTTGGTCACGGTATACATCACGCCGAAAGGCCACGATCCGCGTCACGGAAATACCGGTCGATCGTATGAGATCTCGCTCGCCGACTACGAGAAATACGGCGGCATGCCGTTCGCGGGTGATCTGCCCAATGGCGGATGCGCGCTGCACCTGGTGCCGGTGGCGTTCAGTAGCGGTCAGCGGGTGCTCGGTGTTCCGACATCGATCGAATACGGCGGACTGCTAAGGCTCTGGTATGACGTTCATATCAGGCGAGATCCGGCCGGCGTACCGATGACCGCCGCGTTGCGAATCCGCGCCGAGCAAGATGCCAGTGGGTCGCCACCGTTCGTGTTGGTAAACAATTCCGACCGACTACCGCTGAGCATCAGCGACGGCATCGCGGTCAACATGTCTCGTCCCACCGCCGACGGCGTACGCCCATCGGGATGGTCTAAAGAGTTCCAATGGTCCGCGCTCACCGCGTCGGGCGACAGTGAGGTGTGGATTGGTGATCTGCGGGGGCTGCGAGGGTGGATCCGGTTGTTCGCCAACCTACCGCCGCAACGACTTCAGTTGCTGGCGTTGCTGGATCCATCCGTCGACCGCCTCCGCCTGACGGCCGGGACGACATAGAGATGACACCGCGCTACGGGCAATTGACCTACACGTCACTCGAGGGTGACGGCGTCACCGCCGGCTGGCAGGTAAAGGAGACCACCGGCGGCATCACCCCCGCGGAAGCCCGCCTGTTGGTCTCCCGGATTCGTATACCCCTGAACCCGGTCGAGCAGCCACCGAGGTTCCCGACGCGGGATCAGTTGCAGGCGTTACCACGCCGATTGGCCTATTCCCGGATCGACGAGAGCATCGCCGCGTACTGGCATACCGCTCCAGCTGGACTGGACAGCGCGGGGAGGCCGGGGAACGTCTTCGCCCATGTACTGCTCGACCGGGAAGCCTCGGATGTGGCGCAGAATCCCCGACCGATCGAATTGTGGCAATCTTCTCGGTGGCTGACCCCGTACGGTGGGCCGGCGGTCTCCGCCGCGACGTTGTCCGATGAGGTGCCGAAGACCGGCGGTGCGGTCACCGCCGAAAGTGTTGTCCAGTTCGTCTGCGATGTCGGCATGCGGCGCCTTCGTACGCTCTGTGGTCTGCTTGACGCGGTCAGCGCCGCGCTCGACGGTGGGCCCGCTGTCGTGATGGGTGTCGAATCCGCGGATACCGCAGCGCAATGGATAGGCGCGGTGAGCTTTATGATGTCACGCGGCACCGCGGGCCGGCTTAGCTTCTCTACCTTCGACCGCAGCTCTGATCTCGACGATTTATTGCGGGGCGGTTTACATCTGGTTGCGATGCCGCGGGCGGATTTGGCGGACGTTTCGCCGATGGCCGTAGCCATCGACGACGCCGAATCAATGACGCTGGGCGAGTTGAACGGACGGCGGCACCGCACGCATCGGAGCCAGGAGATCGCCGTCACCGCTTGGTCAGCGATGGCGCGAGTGGCATTCATCGACCCCGCCTCTGCCGCGCAACTTCTGGTGGATATCGACGAATCCGCTTCTGACCTGATCGATTCCGGATTGCCACCCGCGTTGCCGATGGCGATCTCGGCACTCGGCCGCAGCTGGGGAGAAGGCGTTGAGTCGGAAGCGAAGTCGGTGATCGCAACCGCCCCTCAAGCGGCACGGACGTATTGGAGTTACTGATGCCGATTTATCTCCTCGGATCTCGCACAGCGAGTGTGGACATTCCGGACCGGAGGGTGTCGATCTCGATCAGTGGGCCGGTCGACGGTGCCACACTCTATGCCGACGCGACCGATCAGCAAAACGTCGTGCAAGTCAACCCGCACGCCATCCTCGCGCCGGCGATCACCGAACAAGTGACAGTCAGGGTGGAACCCAATGACACGGCCACCTTCGACCACGGCACGATTGTGCATCTGACGATACGCTGCGGCTCTCGGGCCGAGTCCGACCCGGTGCAGGTGCGTTTCGATCCGATCAACGTGTCCGGATGCGGCACAATGGAACTCGTTTCGCTCACCCCGCGCCACGGCCATATCTCCGTGGCGCTGCGTGCCGTGCCGGACGTGCCGCTAAGCCCGCTGGCCAGTATGGCCCGTACCGCGGCACGACGAATCGCCGGGAGTCACCGATCGCCGCAAAGTGGTTCACTGTCGATCGCGATCGACACGTCCGCCTCGATGAAGCGGGCCTTCGATGACGGGAGCGTTCTCGCCGCCATCGATGCGGTCATCGGGGTGGCCAATGCGGTCAGTATCCGAGCCGTCACCGCGATGCTGGTCGGAGCGCGATGCATCCCGATAGAGGCTCCCGCAGCCGAGCTGGCGCAGGTGGTCGCCCACACGCCCCTACGGTGGTCCGCCGGCACGCGATGGTCGCTGCTGTCGGATGCCGAGCACGCCCTTGTGATTACTGACTCAATGAAATTTGTTGATAGCAAACAGTTTCCAGCGGTTTGTGTCTCGCATGACACGAAATTTCCGACGGCCGTCCCGGTGCTGAGCGCGCCGCCGGACGGCATGGACGCCGGACAGTACCTCAGCGCGAATCCCACGCTGGTCGATGGGTTCGCTGCCGCCCTGCTGCCGGTGCTGACGACGTGACAGCGCCATGCTGACCAAATGCCCGAGATGCTTCTCGGTTCTCGACGACGACAGTTACGCCTGGATGGTGCCGCCAGAAGCGGCCGGACAGACCAACCGTGACGGGGTCGCATCGGCCTATGTCGGCGCCGAAGTTCGTTGCGGCTCAATACATTCGCTCAAACGCCCGCCGGGGTATACGGCCCCGCTACGGCCGTCCACCGCCGATATCAGCCGGCAAGTGAATGCACCCGTAGTCGAAATCTGCCCGGTATGCCATTTCGTCTTGCCGAATGGATGGCGTGAGGGCCACGCACTATGCATCGCGATGGCCGGCGCCCGGGCCACCGGCAAGAGCATGTACATCGCGGTGTTGATCAAGCAGCTCGAGCTACTGTGTGAACGTCTCGGCGTATCCATGGAACCGGCGACATCGAGCACCACGACCAGTTATACGAACAACTACGAACGGCCGCTGTTCATCCAACGTGGGCTGATCCCACCGACGCCTGCGGCCGATGTCCAGGCGTCCTATCAGCGTGAACCGCTCGTCTTCAATATCGGTCTATGGCACGGGGTGCGCCGCTACGTGGTGCTGCGCGATGTGGCGGGCGAGGACCTGGAGGCCGGCGATCTCGACGCCGCACATTTTCGGTTCTTCTCCAACGCCGATGCGGTGTTCTTCATGTTCGACCCGCTGCGGGTAGACGTGATCCGAGAGCAACTGCAAGACCTGGTGCCCCCTCAGTCGTGGAGCGGCGGCGATCCGCGATCGGTACTGAGCAACCTGTTGCGCGCGGTGGGGGAGGGTAGGCCGCGGCTCGCGGTGATCCTGCCCAAATTCGACGTGCTGCGTGCGCTGAGCCAAGTCGAGGGCTCGGCGTGGAGCCAGGTGATGTGCAATGCCGGGGCGGCCTGCATCCGCGAGAGCCCCGCATTCCGGCAATATGACGACGTCGACGGGCAATTGCTGCATGAGGAAGTGCGCAGCCTGCTGCTTCGTCTCAACGGCGGTTCGATCGTGACCGGGGTGGAGAATCCGCCGAGTGGGATCCGGCTCAACCACCGTTACTTCGTGGTGTCGGCGCTCGGCCAGCCTCCGGAGGGCAATCGGCTCAACGCGCGCGGGATCGCACCGTTTCGCTGCCTCGATCCGCTGCGCTGGGTCACAGCCAGCTGCGGTGTGCTCTAGGCGGCGCGATAACCGGTTGTGTGCAGCCCCGGTTCTCGAACACGAGGAGATGTGGTCAGCGCAGTTCGGCGATGACCTTCGAGAAGTTCTCGATGTTGTTGTCCTGCACGGTGAACGACGACACGGCGTACTTTTCCCGGTATGCGCACAACGTGTCGGCGATCTCGCGGGGGGAACCGCTGAGCACCGAGGGCTGGGACAGGATCTCCTCGTCGGACAGGTTCGGCGCATAGCTGCGGGTCAGCTTGAGGTCGGGCTCGGTCTCGCCGGCCCGCGGCATCGCCGTGATCGCGAGATTGAGCTCGAGGGAGTCGAACCGATCCCCGGCGGCGTTGCGGACGAAGTCGACGCGTTCGGCGAACGGGTCCTCGACGTCGCGCACCTTGGAGCCGGTCAACCCGATGATGTCGGCGTTGCGGGCCGCGATGGTCAGTACCCGGTCACCGTTGCCGGCGATGATGAGTGGTGTCGACGGGTGGTGTTCCTTCAAGTATTTCGTCATGTGCTCGAGGTAGTCGACCCGGGCGCCGGCGCTGGGATAGGGGATCTCGGCGGCTTCGAACTCTTCCCGGACGTAGCCGGTGCCGAGCCCGATCTCAAGGCGCCCGTCGCTGAGCAGATCCAGGGCCTGCATGTCCCGGCTGAGCAGGGCTGGCTTGTAGAACGCGGAATTGAGCACGTACATGCTCAGTCGCAGCGTTGTGGTGACCATCGCGACCGCGGTCAGGGTCGGAAAGGGTGCGGCGGCACCCAAATGGTCGGGTACACAAAGAATGTCGAAGCCGGCATCTTCAGCGCGCTTGGCCTTGTCGAGCAGCGCTTCGCGCGACTTGAAGAACCGCATGCTCATTCCGAAGCGAAAATCCTTGGCCACCAACAACCTCCGTTTTCAACGATCCGACGACATCGACCAACAACGAGCGGTATCCGCCAACCCCTGGATCAGGGCACCGGTGACCGGCGATAAACCGTCATCGCCCGGCAAGGGGCTGCGCGGGCTGATCCCCCGGACCCGCGCCGAGAGCTCCAGCTGCATTCCGCCCTCGCGCACCCGGTTCACCGGGTTTCGCGGATGCAGGCCGCGCAATTCCGGCGGCACCTCGTCGAGGTCGGTGATGACCTGATAGCCGGTCAGCCGGATGTGGCGGGCCGCGTGGGCGGCCAAATCCCGGTTGCGGCCGCCCGCCAGCAGCTGGGTGCTGCGACCGTCGCGGCCATAGCCGTGCAGCGACACCGCGACGTCGACATGGCCGAGGAACTCGGCGAGCCGTGGCGACTCGGCCGGATCGAACAGGGCCGACGGGAGGTGATGCGGGTAGCGGTCGGGATGACGCACCACGTACACCGAAGCGCCGGCGTCCTGGGCGGCCCGCTCGGCGATCACATCGGTCATCTCTTCGAGCCCGCCGCCGTGGATGGCGAGAAAGCCGAAACGCGACCGCAATTGGCTGACCTCGCTCACCCCCGGCTCGCGCAGCAACGCTGAAAGCGACTGTGGCCCAGGCTCGGTCGCCGATGACGACTTCGGGCGAGGCCAGCCCGCGGGGTCCCAACGGCGCAAGAACGCGAGCCAGCGTTGGGGCAATCCGTGCTGCGTCGCGCCGTCGATGATCGTGGGCAGGTAGCCGGGGCGCGGTGGCCCCGGCGTCACCCGGTGATCGATGTAGACCCAGGCCGGCGACGGACCGTCATCGGTGTGCACGGTGAGTCGGTCGCGTCGGTAGCGCACCGGCACGCCCTCGGCACTGTCCAAGGTCGCCAGGTCGCCGTCGGAGATCTGCCATACCACCCCATGCACCTGGTTTCCGGCCAACGGTTCGACGGTGGCGACGCCGCGCTGGTTGATCAGCCAGTCGTGATCGGCGAGGACCGCCGGCCGCGGAGCGGCTGCGTCGGGACAGCGCCGCGCCATCTGCCGTACGCATAGGTTCGAGCCGTATGCGAAGTACAGATGCCGGAGGGCCGGCATTCAGCCGGTCACCGTCAGCCAGACGAGCACCATGTTAAGCAGACTAATCAATATGCCGACGCCCCAGCCAAGAATCGTCGTGATGCGGTGGTTGGCGTCGGCGCCCATCAGCTCGCGGTTGCTCGTCAACTTGATCAAGGGCAGCACCGCGAACGGAATGCCGAACGACAGCACCACCTGGGAGAGCACCAATGCACGGGTGGGGTCGAATCCGACCGCCAGGATCACCATGGCGGGGCACAGCGTGATCAACCGGCGCGCCACCATCGGAATCGACCGGTGCAGCAGCCCCTGCATGATCATGGCCCCGGCGTATGCGCCCACCGACGACGACGCCAGACCGGACGCGAGCAGACCGATCGCGAACAGCACCGCGATGGTCGCGCCCAGCGTGTTGTGAATGGCGGCATAGGCGCCCTCGATGGACGCGCTCACGTTGCGGTCTTGCAGGTTGATCGCGGCGACCAGCAGCATCGCGGCGTTCACCGTGCCGGCCACCGCCATCGCGAGGGCGACGTCCCAGCGTGTGACGCGCAGCAGCAGGCGGCGATGCGACCCGTCATCGGGATGTCCGTGCCGGTCCAGGACCAGGCCCGAGTGCATGTACACCGCGTGCGGCATGACGGTGGCCCCCAGGATGGCGGCGGCCAGCAGCACGCTCTCGGTGCCGCGGAACCTCGGCACCAGCCCGCCGAGCACGTCGTGGGGAGGCGCCGTCTTGACGAAGAAGCTCGCCGCAAACCCGATCGCGATGACGAGCAGCAAGCCGGTGATGACCCGCTCGAAGATGATCTGCCCGCGCCGGTCCTGAATGCCCAGCAACAGCAAGGCCACCACGCCGGTGACCACCCCGCCGACCAACAGCGGCAAACCGAACAGGATGTGCAAGGCGATCGCCCCGCCGACGACTTCGGCCGCATCGGTGGCGACCGCCACGAGTTCGGCCTGCGCCCAATACACCAGCCGCAGTGGACGGCTCATCCGCTTGCCCAGGGCGGCCGGCAACGAGCGCCCGGTGACCAGCCCGAGCTTCGCCGACAGGTACTGCACCAGGCCCGCGAGGACATTGGCCGCAACGATCACCCACAGCAGCAAGTAGCCGTACTGCGAACCCGCGCTGACGTTGGCCGCGACGTTTCCCGGGTCGACGTAGGCGATCGCGGCGACGAACGCCGGCCCGAGCAGATACCAGTTGCCCTTGAGCGAGCTCTGGATGCGCTGCGCCAACGTGCCGACCTCGATTCACTTCACCGAATAAGAAAGTGAGGTTAGTCGAACATCCCGGCGGGACGCGCAGCGGCGGTGGCGTTTCCTCCCCCGAGGGTCACTCCGGAAGGTAGAGCCCCTTGCCGGTGACCAGCGGCAAGTCGAGAGTCGTCACGATTCCCGGCGGGGCGGCCACCACCGCGGGGATCGCGTTGACGACCCGCATCGCGGTGGCCACCAATCCGGCGTGGTTGTGATCGCCCTTGCGGCTGCTCAGGCAGATGTCCATCGCGTATGACGGTTCACCGGTGATCTCGATGCGGTAGGAGCCGCCGTGCTGGGCGGGCTGCGGCCACTCGGGGCACAGGTCCTCGCGCAGCCGGGTGACGTGTTCGAGGACGACGACGGGATCGCCGTTGACCATGCCGGACACCTCGAAGCGCAGCGCAGCGGCGGTGCCCTTGGCGATGCGGCCCGAGGCGATGTCGAAGTCCTCGGGGGCCGGTACCCGAACGTGTGACTGGGTGACCTCGTCAAGCGAAATGCCAAGGCCCGCCGCCATTTGCCGGATCACCGAACCCCAGGCCAGGCTGAGCACACCGGGCTGCAGCAGCATGGGAATGTCGTCCAGCGGCTTGCCGAATCCCATGACGTCGAACATGACCGCGGCGCTGTCATAGGTGGCGTAGTCGATGATCTCCATGCACCGGATCTGCTGGATGCTCTGGCAGGTGCCCGCCAGTGCCAGCGGCAGCAGGTCGTTGGCGAATCCAGGGTCGATACCGTTGACGTACAGGCTTGAATTACCTTCGCGCGCTGCGTCTTCCAGAGGGTTGATCAGCTCCTCGGGGATCACCTGCCACGGATACTGCAAGAAGACCGGACCGCTGCCGACGATGTTGATCCCGGCCGCCAAGACGCGCCGGTAGTCCTCCAGCGCCTCGGGCAGCCGGTTGTCGGCCAGCGCGTTGTAGACCGCGCATTGTGGCCCGGCGGCGAGCACGGCGTCCAGGTCGGTGCTCGCGAGCACGCCCGTCGACTCCGCAAGCCCGGCGAGCTCCGCCGCATCTTTACCGGCCTTGGCGTCCGATGACACCCAGACGCCCTTCAGTTCGAACTCCGGATTGGTGATGAGCGCCCGCAGCGCGTGGATACCGACGTTGCCGGTGCCCAGTTGGACGACGGGGATGGGCATGACGTGCTCCTTAGCGGTCGTGGGTCACAGATCCGGGACGGGGATGTCGAGATTGGGGAAGGTGAGGCCGCCGTCGACCTCGAGCGTCTTGCCGGTCAGGAAGTCGCCGGCCGGGGAGGCCAAATAGACTGCGGCAGCGGCAATGTCGACCGGATCGCCGAGACGGCGCATCGGGGTGGCCTTCTCCATCGGTGCCCGCAGCTCGTCGTTGGAGGCAACCACGTCCAGCGCGGAGGTGAGGATCGATCCCGGTGCGATCGCGTTGACGCGAATCCGCGGGCACAGGTCCAGGGCGGTGAGCCGGGTGTAGTGGGACAGCGCGGCCTTGGCGGTCCCGTAGGCCGCGAAGCCACGTCCGGCCAGGCGGCCCATGGTTGAGGTGATGTTGATGATGCTTCCGCCGCCGGAGTGCTCCAGCATCAAGGGCACCGCTGCCAGCGTGAGCGCGTGGGCGGTGCCGACGTTGAAGGTGAAAGCGTCTTTGAGATCTTTCGTCGAGGTCGTCAGCAACGTGTTGGGCATGGTTCCGCCGACGTTGTTGACGACGATGTCTAGTTTCCCGAACGCCTCGACGGCCCGACCGGCCAGCTCGGCGGTGGACTCCGGATGCGCCAGATCGGCGGCCACGACGTGGGCCCGACGCCCGGTGGCGCGGACCTGTTCGGCGACGGCTTCTAGTTGGGATTCCGTTCGGGAGGCGATGAGAACATCGGCGCCTGCCTCGGCGAAGGCCAGCGCAATGGCGGCCCCGAGCCCGCGGCCTGCACCGGTGATGACGGCGACCTTGTCGTCGAGACGGAACCTGTCAAGGATCATGGCGGCCTCTCTTCTTTTCGGTGTCAGCCGACACGGTAGCAAGCCGCGCCGTCTCGGATCGGACATTTCTAGAACAAGTTCTACTTTTTCTCCAGCGGGGCGATGCGGCCTTCCGATTCCGACCGGCGCCGGTAAAGGCACCATCGCGGCCGGCCAGAATGGCTTTGCGGACAACGGGTACACCCGGGTGCCGGTAAGCGTGTCCTGGGCCGGGAGGGTGAACCCTTTGCTGGCGGACGCCGTCGAGGCGACGTCACGCCGAGCTCCGGCCTGCGTCGCCGCGGGGCGTCATCGCGTTCAGCGGCAAGCGCCGAACAGTTTGCTCACCGTTCAATTGTTACTGTTACCTTCGTGGCCGCGCGACGGGCTGGCCGGCATGCGATGGCCAACCGACCGGCGGCGACCATGTTGACACCCACCTTAAGGATGCGAATTGAAACTCAACCGATTTGGCGCCGTACTGAGTGTCGTGAGCGCTGGTGCGCTGGCGTTGTCGGGGTGCGGAAGCGATAACAACGCGACTGGCGCCAAGGGACCCAGCGGCTCGTCGTCGACCAAGGTGAGTTGCGGCGGCAAGACGGCCCTCAAGGCCAGCGGATCGACGGCCCAGGCCAACGCGATGACGCGCTTTGTCAACGCGTTCGAGCAGGCCTGCCCCGGCCAGACACTGAACTACACGGCCAACGGATCGGGCGCCGGAATCAGCGAATTCACCGGTAATCAAACCGATTTCGGTGGCTCCGACTCGCCGCTGGCTGCCAACGAATACGCTGCCGCGCAGCAGCGTTGCGGTTCACCGGCGTGGAATCTGCCGGTCGTTTTCGGCCCGATCGCCATCACCTACAACGTGACGGGCGTGGATTCGCTCAGTCTCGACGGCCCCACGGCCGCCAAAATCTTCAACGGCACGATCACGACGTGGAATGATCCCGCGATCCAGGCGCTCAACGCCGGCGTCGCGTTGCCCGCCGCGCCGATTCATGTCGTGTTCCGCAACGACGAGTCCGGCACCACCGACAATTTCCAGAAATACCTCGACGCCGCCGCCGACGGTGCGTGGGGCAAGGGTGCCGGAAAGACCTTCAAGGGAGGCGTCGGCGAGGGAGCCAAGGGCAACGACGGCACGTCAGCCGCCATCAAGGCCACGGAAGGGTCCATTACCTACAACGAATGGTCGTTTGCCCAGGCGCAGAAGCTGAACATGGCCAAGGTCGTCACCTCGGCCGGCCCGGACGCGGTGTCGATCAGCGCCGAGTCGGTGGGCAAGACGATTGCTGGTGCCAAGATCTCCGGCCAGGGTAGCGACCTGGTGCTCGACACGCTCTCGTTCTACAAACCGAAGCAGTCCGGTTCCTACCCGATCGTGCTGGCGACCTACGAGATCGTGTGCTCGAAGTACCCGGACTCCGGGATCGGTACCGCGGTAAAGGCGTTCCTGCAAAGCACCATCGGCACCGGGCAGAATGGCCTGGCCGACAACGGCTACATCCCGATCCCCGACGCGTTCAAGGCGAGACTGTCTGCTTCGATCAACGCCATCACATAACCTGAGGTGGTCGTGACACGAGGAACAGCAACGTCGACCGCGGAAAAGCCGGCACCAACGGCGCTGAATGCACGCGTGACTCGGCGGGGCGACCGAATGTTCAAGCTGGTCGCCGCTGCCGCGGGTTCGGCGATCGTCCTCGCCATCCTGTTGATCGCGGTATTCCTGTTGCTGCGCGCCCTCCCGTCGTTGCGCGTCAACCACGCAAACTTCTTCACCAGCGCCCAGTTCAGCACCAGCGACCCCCACAAGCTTGCCTTCGGTATTCGCGACCTGCTCATGGTCACGGTGCTCAGTTCGCTCACCGCGCTGGTGCTGTCCGTTCCCGTCGCGGTCGGTGTCGCCGTGTTCCTCACCCAATACGCGCCGAAGCGGTTGGCGCGGCCGTTCGGCGCCGTGGTGGACCTGCTGGCCGCGGTGCCGTCGATCGTCTTCGGGCTGTGGGGGATTTTCGTGCTCGCCCCCGAGATCGAGCCGGCAGCGGCGTTTCTCAACCGCCACCTGGGGTGGTTTTTTCTGTTCAAAGAGGGCAACGTCTCGTTGGCGGGTGGCGGCACCATCTTCACCGCCGGCATCGTGCTCTCCGTGATGATCCTGCCGATCATCACTTCCGTGTCGCGCGAAGTCTTTCGGCAGACCCCCCACATCCAGATGGAAGCGGCGCAGGCGCTGGGCGCCACCAAGTGGGAGGTGGTGCGGATGACCGTGCTGCCGTTCGGCCGCAGCGGTGTCATCGCGGCCTCGATGCTGGGGCTGGGCCGTGCGCTGGGCGAGACGGTGGCGGTGCTGATCATTTTGCGTTCGGCCGCCCGCCCGGGTAACTGGTCGCTGTTCGACGGCGGCTACACGTTCGCCTCCAAGATCGCTTCGGCGGCCGCGGAGTTCAGCGCACCATTGCCCACCGGGGCTTACATCTCGGCGGGATTCGCGCTGTTCGTCTTGACGTTCATCGTCAACGCGGTCGCTCGCACGATCGCCGGCGGCAAGGTCAACGGATGAGACGCATGGCAATGGGCGGCGCTCATGACCGTTGACGCGCACGACCAGCCGGTCAAGGCCGAGGTGTTCAGGCCACTCAGCTTCCGGCGGCGGATCACCAACAACGCCGCGTCGATCTTTTTCCTCGGCTCGTTCTTCGTCGCGCTGGTGCCGCTGATCTGGGTGTTGTCGATCGTGATTCAACGCGGCTGGTACGCGGTGACGCAGTCGGGGTGGTGGACCCACTCGTTGCGCGGCGTGCTGCCGGAACAGTTCGCCGGCGGCGTCTACCACGCGCTGTACGGGACGTTGGTACAGGCCGGGGTGGCCGCCGCCCTGGCCGTGCCGCTGGGCCTGATGACCGCGGTCTTTTTGGTGGAATACGGATCGGGCCGCCTGGTGCGGCTGACCACTTTCATGGTCGACGTGCTGGCGGGCGTTCCCTCGATCGTCGCGGCGCTGTTCATCTTCAGCCTCTGGATCGCCGCCCTGGGCTTTCAGCAGAGTTCTTTTGCGGTGTCGCTGTCGCTGGTCTTGCTGATGCTGCCCGTAGTCGTGCGTTCCGCCGAGGAAATGCTCAGATTGGTGCCCGACGACCTGCGCGAGGCCAGTTACGCGCTGGGTGTGCCGCAATGGAAGACGATCGTGCGGATCGTCTTTCCGATCGCGATGCCCGGCATCGTGTCCGGCATCTTGTTGTCCGTCGCGCGGGTGATCGGTGAAACCGCGCCGGTGCTGGTGCTGGTCGGCTACAGCCGGTCGATCAACTTCGACATCTTCCACAACAACATGGCGTCGTTGCCGCTGCTCATCTACACCGAACTCACCAACCCCGAACACGCGGGATTTCTGCGGATCTGGGGTGCGGCGCTGACGCTGATCATCATCGTCGCCGTGATCAACATCGTCGCCGCGGCCACCCGCTTCTTTGCGACGCGCAAACGCTGACCGGGGCGCCTCGGGTCAGGACTTGGAGGCCGCTTTCTTGGCCGGAGCCTTCTTGGCCGGAGCCTTTTTGGCAGCTGTCTTCTTGGCGGCGGTCTTTTTCGCGGCAGCCCTTTTCGCCGGTGCCATGCCGTCACCGGAGCGCGCCTTCACGCTGGCCTCCAGCTTGGCCAGCAGGTCGGACACGTCTTCGGTCTCGTCCAGCTCTTTGGGCCGCTCCTCGGTGGTAAACGCCTCTCCGCCTTCGAGTTTGGCTTGGACCAGCTCGTGCAGCTGGTCCTGGTAGTCGTCGTGGTAGCGGTCGGGGTTGAACTCTTCGGCCATCGAGTCCACCACCTGGCCGGCCATTTTGAGTTCCGCGGGCTTGACCTCGACCTTCTTGTCGAGAATCGGAAAGTCGGGGTCACGAATCTCGTCGGGCCACAACAACGTATGGATGACCATCACGTCTCGCTTACCGAAGTCCTTGACCCGCAACGCCGCCAGGCGGGTCTTGTTGCGCAGCGTGAAGTGGACGATCGCCATGCGGTCCGACTCGGCGAGCGTCTTCGCCAGCAGCACATAGGATTTCGACGACTTGGAGTCGGGCTCCAGGAAATAGCTGCGGTCGAAGAGCATCGGGTCCACCTGGCTGGCCGGCACGAACTCCAGCACTTCGATCTCGCGGCTGCGTTCTTCGGGCAGGGTGGCGATGTCGTCGTCGGTGATGATGACCATCTGGCCGTCATCGGATTGGTAGGCCCGGGCGATATCACGGTATTCGACGACCTCGCCGTCCACCTCGCACACGCGCTGGTATCGGATGCGGCCGTTGTCCTTGGCGTGCACCTGGTGGAACTTGATGTCGTGGTCCTCGGTCGCGCTGTACACCTTGACCGGGACGTTCACCAGCCCGAACGCGATCGAACCCTTCCAGATGGAGCGCATGTAAGTCAGTATGCCCATACTGTTCGCCGCCTAACAGCATCCGCGCCGTCGCGCCGCTGCTCAGAAGCCCGCGAGCGCCCGGGAGCCCGACCAGACGCTAGCGACGCCGGTTTGCCCGGGCCCGCAGCGCGGCCCGATCGGGGAGCTCGGCGCCGGCGCGGGAGACGGTCACCGCCGACGCCTGGCCGGCGGCCTCGAGCGCCGCCGCGAGGGCATCGAGCCGGATCCGCCGCAGGGCGGACCGGCGTTCGGCGCCCACCAAATCCAGCGCCCACAGCGCGTCGAGCAGGCCGACCATGAATGCGTCGCCGGCGCCGACGGTGTCGATCACCCGGACCGGGTCGGCAGCGACCCGGGCGTCCCCGGCCGAGCAGAACGCGACGGCACCCCGGCTGCCCATCGTCACGACGACGATCGCGGGTCCCGATGCCAGCCAGCCTCGGGCGGTGCGTTGCGGCTCGTGGTCCGGGTTGATCCACCTCAAGTCCTCGTCACTGACCTTGACGATGTCGCTGCGCTCGACCAGATGCGCGATGCGGGCCTGCGCCGCGGCCCGGTCGGCGATCAGCGACGGTCGCACGTTGGGATCGAAGGTGAGGGTCGCCGAGACGCGATAGGCCTCGAGCAGCGCCGCGACCGCCAAGCACCCCGGTTCGCGCACGGCGGCGATCGATCCCGTGTGCACCAGCAGGGGCGGCGTGACCTCGGGTGTGCCGGAAAGCTGCCATTGCAGATCGAATGCATAAGTGGCCGAGCCGTCGTCGGCAATCGTGGCGACCGCGGTCGGCGTACGCTCGGCGGTGATACTTCCCGGAACTAGTTGTACGCCGGAGGATTTCAGATATGCGACGATGCGACGGCCGGGTTCGTCGTCGGCGATGTGGGTCAAGAAGTCGACGCCACGTCCCAGCCGGGCCAGTCCGACGGCGACGTTGAGGGGGCTGCCCCCAACATGCTCGACGGCACCCTGCTTTTCGACCCTGTCGATCAGCGCTTCACCGATCACCAGCGCGCGGCCCATAGACTCACCCTATGAGTTCGACGGCGGGCCCGCGGGTCAAGCTGACCAACGCCGAAAAAGTGCTGTATCCCGCCACCGGAACCACCAAGACCGACGTCTTCGACTACTACACGCGGATCGCCGAGGTGATGATCCCGCACATCGCCGGGCGTCCGGCCACGCGCAAACGCTGGCCCAACGGCGTCGAACAGGAATCGTTCTTCGAGAAGCAACTGGCCGCCTCGGCACCCGACTGGCTGCCGCGCGCCAGCGTGACCCACCGATCCGGGACCACGACCTATCCGATCATCGACGACCCCGACGGCCTGGCCTGGATCGCCCAACAGGCGGCGCTGGAGGTCCACGTGCCGCAGTGGCGGTTCGTCGCCGAGTGGACCCGCAGCCGGGCCGAAGAACTCAAGCCCGGCCCGGCGACTCGCTTGGTGTTCGACCTCGACCCCGGCGAACACGTGACCATGGCCCAGATGGCCGAGGTGGCGCGCGCGGTCCGCGACCTGATCGCCGGGATCGGGCTGACCACCTTCCCGCTCACCAGCGGCAGCAAGGGTCTGCACCTCTACGCACCGCTTCAGGAGCCGGTGAGCAGTAAAGGCGCCACGGTGTTGGCCAAACGCGTTGCGCAGCAACTGGAAAAAACGATGCCCAAGCTGGTCACGTCGACCATGACCAAGAGCCTGCGGGCGGGGAAGATTTTTATGGACTGGAGCCAGAACAACGGCTCCAAGACGACCATTGCACCGTACTCGCTGCGCGGACGCGAAAAGCCGACCGTCGCGGCGCCGCGCACCTGGGACGAACTCGAAGACCCGGCGCTGCGCCAGCTGCGGTTTGACGAAGTGCTGGCCCGGGTCGCGCGCGACGGCGATCTGCTGGCGGAGCTGGATACCTCGGATAAGCAAGCGCCGGTCCCGGATCGGCTGACCAAGTACCGCAGCATGCGCGACGCATCGAAGACGCCCGAGCCGGTCCCAGCGGCGAAACCTGTTCTAGGGCAGGGGAACAGCTTCGTCATCCAAGAGCACCACGCCCGCCGGCTGCACTACGACTTCCGGCTGGAGCGGGACGGCGTGCTGGTGTCCTGGGCGGTGCCCAAGAACCTGCCCGACACCACCTCGGTAAATCACCTGGCGGTCCATACCGAGGACCATCCCCTGGAATACGGCGGCTTCGAAGGCGTCATCCCCCAGGGCGAATACGGTGCCGGCAAGGTGATCATCTGGGACTCCGGAACCTACGACGCCGAAAAGTTCCAGGACGATGAGGTCATCGTCAACCTGCACGGCAGCAAGATCTCCGGACGCTATGCGCTGATTCAAACCAACGGTGACCAGTGGCTCGCGCACCGGATGAAAGACCAGAAGGTCTTCGAGTTCGACACGATCGCCCCGATGCTCGCGACCCATGGTTCGGTGTCGGCGCTGAAGGCGAGCCAGTGGGCGTTCGAGGGCAAATGGGATGGTTACCGGCTTTTGATCGAGGCCGATCACGGCGCCGTGCGGATACGGTCCCGGCGCGGTCGCGACGTCACCCGGGAGTACCGCGAACTACGCTCGCTGGCAGAAGATCTCGCCGAGCATCACGTGGTACTCGACGGTGAGGCCGTCGTTCTGGACTCCTCCGGGGTGCCCAATTTTCACGAGATGCAAAACCGCGGACGGGGCTCACGGGTCGAATTCTGGGCGTTCGACCTGCTTTACCTCGACGGCCGCTCGCTGCTGCGGGCCCGCCACCGGGATCGGCGAAAGCTGCTGGAAATGCTGGCCGCCGGCAGCAACCTCATCGTCCCCGAGCTGCTGCCCGGCGACGGCAAACAGGCCCTGGAACACTCCGGTGAGCGCGGCTGGGAGGGTGTGATCGCCAAGAAGCACGACTCCACTTATCAGCCGGGCCGCCGTTCGTCGTCGTGGATCAAGGACAAGCATTGGAGCACCCAGGAAGTCGTCATCGGCGGCTGGAAAGCCGGTGAAGGCGGACGCAGCAGCGGCATCGGCTCACTGCTGATGGGCATCCCCCGCGCGGGCGGCCTGCATTTCGCCGGCCGCGTCGGCACCGGGTTCACCGAACGCGACCTGACCAATTTGAAGAGGACGCTGACGCCCCTGCACACCGACGAATCCCCCTTCGACCCACCGCTTCCCAGAAACGAAGCCAGGGGCGTGACGTTCGTCGAGCCGGTTCTGGTGGGGGAGGTGCGCTACAGCGAGTGGACCCCGGATGACCGGTTACGCCAATCGAGCTGGCGCGGGCTGCGGCCGGACAAGAAACCAAGTGAGGTGGTGCGCGAGTGAAATGGGTTACCTACCGGGACGATTCAGCCGGCGAACGCGTCGGCGTCCTCTCGGGCGACACGATCCATGCAATGCCGTCGGGCGTGGCGCTCCTCGATCTCGTCGCGCGTGGTCTCGAGGGATTGCGGCGAGCGGGCGAGGATGCGCAGCGTTCCCCGGCGGCGGTCGTTCCGCTGGCGGCGGTGAGGTTGCTGGCGCCGATCCCGCGCCCGCCGTCGATCCGGGATTCCCTGTGCTTCCTTGACCACATGCGCAACTGCCAAGCCGCGCTGGGCGCCGGCCGGGTACTGGGTGACTCGTGGTACCGGATACCCGCATTTTACTTCGCTTGCCCGGCAACAATTTTGGGCCCATACGACGACGCCCCGACGGCACCCGGAAGCGCGTGGCAGGACTTCGAATTGGAGATCGCCGCGGTGATCGGAGCCGGCGGGAAGGACCTCACCGTCGAACAGGCGGAACGGGCGATCATCGGGTACACCATCTTCAACGACTGGTCCGCACGCGATCTGCAGCAGATGGAGAGTCAACTGGGGATCGGGCAAGGCAAGGGCAAAGACAGCGGGGTCACGCTGGGCCCCTACCTGGTGACCCCCGACGAGCTCGAGCCTTATCGGCGGGACGGCAGGCTGGACCTTCGGGTCACCGCACTGGTCAACGACGTCGTCATCGGTTCCGGATCGACCGCCCAGATGGACTGGACCTTCGGCGAAGTCATCTCCTATGCCTCGCGCGGCGTCACCCTCGCGCCCGGCGACGTCATCGGCTCCGGGACTGTGCCCACCTGCACGCTGGTCGAGCACCTCAATCCGGCGGCGCTGGAATCGTTTCCGGGTTGGCTGCACGACGGCGACGTCGTCACGCTCCAGGTCCAAGGCCTCGGGGAGACTCGGCAAACGGTCCGCGCGAGCGGCGCGCCCCACCCGTTAGCCACCCGGCCCAACCCGGACGCCACCCCCGCCCCGCGGCGGGTCAACCACGCCCGCGCACGAGTGCCCTACACGCGCGGGCTGCACGAGGTCGCCGACCGGGTGTGGGCCTGGACGCTGCCCGACGGTGGCTATGGGTGGAGCAACGCGGGGCTGATCACCGGCGACGGTGCCTCCCTGCTGGTGGACACCTTGTTCGACCTCGCGTTGACTCGCGAAATGCTCACCGCGATGCAGCCCATCACCGCGTCCGCGCCGATCACCGACGCGGTGATCACCCACTCCAACGGGGACCACACGCACGGCAACCAGCTGCTCGATCCCTCGGTGCGGATCATCGCCGCACACGGCACCGCCGAGGAGATCGAGCACGGGATGGCACCGGAGATGCTGGCCATGGCGCAAACCGCCAATCTCGGCCCGGTCGCGACTCCATACACGCGAGAACGCTTCGGGCACTTCGACTTCAGCAACATCAAGTTGCGCAATGCCGACCAGACGTTCGAGCGCAACCTCGCCGTCGAGGTGGGCGGGCGGCGCATCGATGTGCTGAATCTGGGTCCCGCGCACACCGCCGCCGACTCGGTGGTGCACCTGCCGGACGCGGGCGTGCTGTTCGGCGGCGACCTGTTGTTCATCGGTTGCACGCCCATCGTGTGGGCCGGCCCGATCGCCAACTGGGTCGCGGCATGCGACGCGATGATCGCGCTGGACGCGCCGACGGTGATACCCGGCCACGGCCCGGTCACCGATCCCGATGGAATCCGCGCGGTCCGTGGCTATCTCGTGCACGTCTCCGAACAGGCTGAGGCCGCCTACCGCGAGGGCTTATCGTGGGCCGAGGCCGCCGACACCATCGACCTCGGCGAGTACGCGACGTGGCTGGACGCCGAGCGCGTCGTCGTCAACGTCTATCAGCGATACCGCGAACTGGACGCGCAGACACCGCAATTGGAGGTCATGGCCCTTCTCGTGATGCAGGCCGAATGGCTGGCCAAACGAACCTCGTGACCATTCTTGTGACCGCGAAAGTGCAACTGCCAACGTATTTTTCGAGACGAGGTGCTGCCAGTTGCACTCTCGCGGTTCAGGACTTGATCGCCCGCACAAAGCTGATCGTCGCGGCGGGGGCCTGGTGCTCGGCTTCCCCTAGTCCCGGCAGGCCCGCCGCCGAAAACAGCTCGGCGAGCCGGAATCTGGTGGTTTCCCATCCGTTGTCCTGCAAATGCGCGGCGACGTCGGTGTGCTCGCCGGGGTAGGT
>NZ_JAICZA010000301.1 GCF_025933915.1 Mycobacterium sp. | reverse complement strand
TGCGTCCAGGCCAACCCGAAGGCGATCAGCAGAATGTCTTGCACCCCGGCGTGAAACGCCGCGGGCACCTCCCCCAGCAGCAGGCGGGTCGTCTCGACGTCCAGCGACGCCGACAGCTGCCCGGCCGTCGCATAGGTGTCCCACGGCTGGGCCGCGGGTAGCACCGGCGGCGTCTCGGAGATCCGCCGCCACGCGTCGGCCTGCGCGACCACCTCCGGGCTCCGCGCGTGCTCGGCCAGCAGCGACGACCACCGGGCGAACGAGGTGGCGCCCACCGGCAACGCCACCGGCTGGCCGCTGTGATGCTGCGCCCACGCGATGTTGAGGTCCTCGATGATGGTCCGCCACGACACACCGTCGACGACCAGGTGATGGATGATCAACGCCAATTGGTTTGTGGCACTTGCCCATACCGCACACACCATCACGCCCGCGCCGGGGTTCAGCCGTGACCGGGCGTCGACCAGCGCCGCATCGGAGAGCGCGTCGACGGTGCGCAAGCAGGCCCGGGCGTCCACCGAACCCGCCTCGGGAACGTGCAAGTCCCAGCCGCCGGCGCCGTCGTCGTCGACGCAGAGCCGCAGCGTGGGATGGCGGTCCAGCAACGCCTGCAGCACGACCGCGACGTCGGCCTGGCTCACCCCGGCCGGAGCCGACAGCACCATGGTCTGGTTGAACTGCTCGACCGGACCGTCCATGTTCTGCAGCCAGCGCATGATCGGGGTGGCCACCACCGGGCCGATCCCCTCGTCGAGGACGTCGTCCTCGCCGGTGGCCAGCGTGACCACCCGCGCCAGCCGGCCCACGGTCTGTTCGACGAAGACATCGCGGGGCCGGCACATTACACCGGCGGCCCGGGCGCGGGCCACCACCTGCATCGACAGGATGCTGTCGCCGCCCAGGTCGAAGAACGAGTCGTCCACCCCGACCCGCTCGAGTCCGAGAACCTGGGCGTAGATGCCGGCCAGGATCTCCTCGATCGCGTCGGCCGGGGCCCGGTACCGGCTCACGGTGTATTCCGGTGCGGGCAGGGCGCCGGTGTCCAGCTTGCCGTTGACCGTCAGCGGTAGCGCATCCAGCGCCACCACCGCCGACGGCACCATGTAGGCCGGCAGCCGCTCGGCGAGCCGCGCCCGAATTCCGGACGGGTCGGCCGTGCCGGTCACATAGGCCACCAGTCGCACGGCGGCGGGGTGGTCTCCACGGGCGATCACCGCGGCCTGCTCGACACCGTCCACTTCGGCGAGCGCGGAACGGATTTCGTCCAGCTCGATGCGATAGCCGCGGATCTTGACCTGATCGTCCGCGCGCCCGAGGTATTCCAGCTGCCCGTCCGCGCCCCATCGCACCAGGTCGCCGGTGCGATACATGCGCGCTCCGGCCCCGCTGGAACGACTGTACGGGCACGCGACGAACCGCGACGCCGTCAACGCCGCCCGGCCCAGATAACCGGCGGCGACCCCGCGGCCGGCGATGTACAGCTCACCGACCACACCGGGCGGTACCGCACGCAACCGTTGATCCAGCACGAACAAGGCGGCCCCGGGCACCGGCGAACCGATCGGCACCACAGCGGAACCCGCCGTCAGCGGCGGCGTCATCGCCGCATACATCGTGGTCTCGGTCGGACCGTATTGATTGATCATCACCCGTCCGGGCGACCACCGATCCATCACCTCGAGCGGGCACTGCTCACCACCGACGACCAGCGCCACCGAATCCAGTCCCTGCGGCGAGAGGGCCGCGACCGCCGACGGGGTTTGGCTCAGCACGGTGACGTTTTCGGCAATCAGTAAGGCGTGCAGGTCTTCCGGCGAGCGGACGACGTCGTCGGGTACGACGACGAGGCGTCCGCCGCGCAGGAGGGCGCCGAAGATTTCCCAGACCGAGAAGTCGAACGCCAGGGAATGACAGTGGCTCCACACCTGCCCGAGGCCGAGTTCGGCGTCCAATGACCGCAACAGCTGGGTGACGTTGTGGTGGGTGACCGCCACTCCCTTGGGAACGCCGGTGGTTCCCGAGGTGTAAATGATGTAGGCGATGTCGCCGGGCGCCGGGTGCGGCAACCCGGTGGCGGGCTGGGTGTGCAGGGCCGCGTCGTCGATGTCGACGATGAGATCGGGATTGCTCAGGCGGGGCCGGAGTGCGGCCGTGCTGATCGTCGCGATCGGGGCGGCATCGGTCAGCATGAACTCGATGCGGGCGGCCGGCAGTGCCGGGTCGATCGGCACATACGCCGCCCCGGTCTTGAGGACCGCCAGGATCGCCACGATCGCCTCGGCCGACCGTGGGATCACCACCCCCACCCGACGGCCCGGTCCCG
>NZ_JAICZA010000045.1 GCF_025933915.1 Mycobacterium sp. | reverse complement strand
TTCCCCGAGAAGATTTCGTTCCTTCCGGCAATGCGGTACTACGCCGGCAACTGGGCCACCAGTGTGTGGTGCTTCCGTGCGGGCGCCGAGGAAAGGATCGACGCCGACATCGTGAAGAGCTCTGCGCTCGTCGTCAATCAGCTGGCGAGGCTCTACGACCCGGAAACCGCGGAAATGTTGGCGGACAAAATCGCCGCCTTCCGCGCGATGCACGTGCATGGCCGGGCGCTCAACGGGCTGTTGCCGCGCGCGATCGACGACGAAGCCGACTACAAGATCCGGGAGGGCGAAATCGTCGCCGGCCCGCTCGTCGGGTGGAACTTCGGCGAGGGCCACCTGCACAACGAGCAGCTGGTGGAGGCGGTGCAACGCCGCTGCCACTTCGAGGACGGCGACGTCCGCGTCATCGTCCTGGAGGGCCAGCCCATCCACACCCAACGGCAGTCGTATCGCATCCTCGACGCCAAGACCGGCGTGATCGAAGAGGGCTACGTCGACATCAAGGACATGCTGACCCGCCAGCCCTGGCCCGAGCCCGACGACGACTATCCCGTGCACGTTCTCGATGGCGGCGACCCGCCGCGCCCGGCTTCGCCGCGAACCACACGGCGCAGCACCCGATGACGACCGCGGTCGTGGTCGGCGCCGGGCCCAACGGCCTGGCCGCGGCGATCCATCTCGCCCGCCACGGCATCGACGTCCAGGTGCTGGAGGCCAGCGAGACCGTCGGCGGGGGAGCGCGCTCGGCCGAGCTGACGGTGCCCGGGGTGATCCACGACATCTGCTCGGCGTTTCACCCGCTGGGGATCGGTTCGCCGTTCTGGAAGCAGATCGACCTGCAGCGCTACGGGCTCGCATGGAAATGGCCGGAGGTCGACTGCGCGCATCCCCTCGACGACGGGACCGCCGGGGTCCTGTACCGGTCGATCGACGAGACGACGGCCGGCATGGGACCCGACGGCCCCCGGTGGCGCCGGGCGATCGGGGACCTCGCGGCCGGATTCGACGCCCTGGCCGAAGACCTGCTCCGCCCCGTGATCAACGTTCCACGCCACCCGGTCCGCCTGGCCGCCTTCGGGCCGCGCGCGGCGCTGCCCGCCACCACGATGGCCCGCTGGTTTCGCACCGAACAGGCGCGGGCGCTGTTCGGCGGATCGGCAGCGCACATCTACACCCGGCTGGACCGCCCGCTCACCGCATCCCTCGGGCTGATGATCCTGGCCAGCGGTCACCGGTATGGGTGGCCCGTCGCCGAGGGGGGATCGGGGTCGATCACCAAGGCGCTGGCCGCCGCCCTCAGCGAGCACGGCGGAACCGTGACCACCGGCGTCACCGTCACAAGTCGCAAAGACATCCCCACCGCCGACATCGTGCTGCTCGATGTCAGCCCGGCCCTGGCGCTGAACATCTACGGCGACGTCATGCCCGCGCGGATCAAGCGGTCCTATCGGCGCTACCGCCAGGGGTCCTCGGCGTTCAAGGTCGACTTCGCCATCGAAGGCCACATCCCCTGGACCAACCCCGACTGCGGTCGCGCCGGCACCGTCCATCTGGGTGGCCCGTTCGCCGAGGTCGCCGACACCGAACGACAACGCGCGCAAGGCACGATGGCGCGGCGGCCCTTCGTGCTCGTCGGCCAGCAGTATCTGGCCGACCCCTCCCGCTCGGCGGGCAACATCAACCCGATCTGGGCCTACGCGCACGTGCCATTCGGCTACACCGGAGACGCCACCGCGGCCGTCATCGACCAGATCGAACGGTTCGCCCCGGGATTCCGCGACCGCATCGTCGCCACCGTCAGCAAGGACACCGCCGCGCTCGAGGCCTACAACCCCAATTTCATCGGCGGCGACATCATCGGCGGCGCCAACGACGGGCTGCAGGTCATCCTGCGCCCGCGCGTCTCGGTCAACCCGTACGCGATCGGCGTGCCGGGGGTGTACCTGTGTTCGCAGTCCACGGCGCCGGGAGCCGGCATTCACGGGCTGTGTGGTTATCACGCCGCCGAGGCGGCGCTGCGCTGGCTGCAGAAGCGCCGGCGCGACTGACGGCGCAACCGGTCTCGGGGATGCCGAACGTGATCGCGACGTGCGGTGGATACGCGTTCCGGCGGACCCGAATTTCCGGTCCGATCAGCCCAGTGTTGCCTCCCGGCGTCACCCCTGGCCGAAGAACCTGGTGTTGCATCAAATGCATCGATCTTCACGCGATGCGTCACCAAGTCGAGCTATTGCCCGTCGGCTGCCCACCGCTCGCCTGCGCCGCCTTCGGAATCCCAGATCGACTGCGGGGCCATTTCCTCGCGTCTGGCCCTGCGGCGCATGCCCGCATGGAGTACGTCCCTGACCGTCAATGGGCCATGATCGATCACCGAGATGTCGGATTCTGTTGGGGGCGTTATGCGCTGCTCGGCAGAGGTGATGACCGGATGCGTTTCGGTGGTGTGCGTCATGGTGGTGTACCTATCTGCCCGCTGAAAGCGAGCTGCTGTTTGGTGGGTCCCTACGTTGCGTGCCGGCGACCTGGAACGGTGCGAAGGCGGACCGGATGACGGATGGTCGTGCGCCCGAGCCGGCGGTTGTTCATCGGATCGTGCGTCGACTTCTGGTGTTCGAGCTGCCGAGTCAACTCGCGCTTTGCATCGCACAGAGCACGGGTGATGTCCGGGTTGTCCGCGACCGCGACCAGTTGTGGATGGCCGGGAAGGGTGGTGCGCAACGTGATGCGCTGTTCTTTGCCGCCGCGGTCCTGCAGGGTGACTTCTATGTCCACGTCATTCGGATCCCACCTGCCTAGCTGCGCCTCAAGCGTGGACAATGTCTGTGTGACGTGCGGGTGCTCCTTGGCGACGAAGCCCGCGCCGACGTGGATCACATTGTCGCGGAAGATATTTCGTTTCGCGTGGTCAGATTTCCTCATTGTGGCCTCATTTCGGCTGCTTGGTTGCAGGGCCCTGGTCTGAGCAGGTTCGACGCGTGTTGTCGTCGTGCACTGGTCTGCACCGGACTTCCGGAATCAAGAGGAAACGCGCGGGGCTCCTACGGCGAACTCGTGGACGCCGACAAGCGCACGGTTTTCAGTCCAGGACTCTAGTAAACGCCCTCTCAGACGCGATGTCAACACTGTGGACTTACGGTGTTTGGGTATTCGTGGCTAGAGGAGGAGCTATGCCGGTATTTCATGGTTGGAGGCCCCTTCCGCGCGCCAACCATACTCATGGTCTCGCGAATTACGTTGTGGCAGAGGTATTCATGGCGGGCTCCCGCTCGCTGGAGCGGGCTAAGCCTGCGCTCTGGCCGGTCTTTTCGTCGGCGGCCCTTTTCAGTTCACCCACCACGTCTTCGATGCCGTTCGCGACCGATGCGACGTCGTCGACGTTATCGGGGCACGCGACGATGCCCACACTCAGGGTGGCGCCATAGGAGACGGCGGTGATGTTGAGATTGGAGCCTTCAAACAACGGGGCCAGGGCGTAAATTCCCAGGACGTGGGCTCCGGCGCAATAGATTTCGTCGCTGGGGCCAGGAACGTTGGAAGCGATGACATGAGCGACTGGCGAGTGGAATCGCGACAGTTGCAGGCCGGTGTACACACCCATCACCAAGCCGATGACCACCGGTGGAACGAGATCTATGACATCGGCGAGATTGACGGGCCGCACTGCCCGTCGCCCGTCCTTGATCTTGGACGTCGCGTCGCGAATGCTGGCCAACTGCTGTGCCGGGTCGGCCAGATGGACCGGCAATTTGACGACAACCGGTGACCAACTATTGGACGCCTCGCCATCGCCGCCGCGTGTCGAGATCGGCATCATGGTGCGTAACGGATGACTGGGCACCCTGTCGTGGGTTGCCAACCACCGGCGCAGCGCCGATGTCGTTGCGGTCAGGAAAACATCGTTGACCGTGACATCGAACGCGGCGGTGATGGCGCGCAGATCATCCATGGCCACCGCGGCGAACGCAACGCTGCGTCGCGCGGTGAGGGGGGCGTTCAGCAGCGTTCGCGGCGAACTCTCGTCCTCCTCGGAATCCAAACCCGCGGACCGTTGCCGGCCGGCGCCCGGGAGGAGTTGGCGTACCGATCCCAGCGCGGTTCCTATCGCCGACTTCACCGCGACGGGACCCAGCCTGACAGCGATCCGAATGCCCACAGCGGTGTTGGTCGCGACCTCGTCGATCACGTCCCACACCCTCGTTGCCGCACCGGGCATCGTGGCCTGGGCCTGCTCTGGCGCCACCGCAAATTCAGCGTCCGCATCGACAGTCATCAGTTCGGGCAACATCGACGTCACTGCGCCCACACCATCGGTAATGGCGTGGGAGAACTTGATCAACACCACGAGTCTGCCGTCGGCGAGACCCTGCACGACCCAGGCGTCCCACAGCGGGCGGTCGCGGTCCAGAGGCCGCCCATGCAACTCGCCGATAAGGGTGGTCAACTCCCGCATGGCGCCGGGTTCGGCAAGCCGCACACAATGCAGATGGCTTTGGACGTCGAACGCGGGGTCCTCGATCCATGACGGCTGGCCCAACCCGAAGGGTCTGGTGAGCAGGCGCTGCCGGAAACTCGGCATCGTCGCAGTGCGCTCGGCCAGCAGCTTGCAAATCGCGTCGGCGGTCACCGCGCCGTGCACCTCGGGGTCGCAAAACAACACGGCGGTCACGTGGGTGGGCATCACGGATGTTTCGCCGTGCAGCGTGACACCGTCCAGCCCGGTCAATCGTTTCATATGCTGCTCCATCCGTGTATCCGAGCTGTCAGCTCAAAGTTTGGCTCGCGACTCTTACCTGCCCGCCCCCGCAACGACGGCACCGGACGCGCACCGAAATAAAGCCAGGTCGGCCCGGACGTTGTGTCGCGCAGTTGTGAACGGCGATGTCCGACAAGCAGATCGCCGGTCTCAGGTGTCGATCAAGCCTTGATGAATAGGCCACCGAGGACGGCCGTGAGAGTGATCAGCGCCAGAAACCGCGCTTCTTCGATCTCCCGTGATCGTCGTCGACGTGGGTCCACTCTTCGGCTGGTAGCGGTGCGCATCCTTCGCGCCGCCCCGCATTCAGTAGCATGAAGCACACGCACATTAATCAGGAAATCCCGGTGGTCATTGGTTTTTGAAGCCCAGCCGGTGGTCGCTCAGCGCACCTTCTCGGGAATTGAGTTCAGTGCACCCAGGACGTGTTCGGCCAGTTTGCCTGCCGCGTCGTTGCCCAGCTTGGAGTGGGCACTGATGGTGTCGGTGACGAGTTGGAGACGAATCTCGTAGGGAGTGCGAAACGTTGAGAGTGAAGCCATCGAATTTCCTTCGTAGTCGAGCATGTTCACTCGCAACCGAGCTGCTCGATATGGATAACCTTACGCCGATTTACGGGCACCGCGTCCGCGATGAGCATGCGGGTATTGGATTTACCGCTTTTGGAACGACAGGATCTTCGGATTCGGCACAGCCCCATAGCGGATCTCGATCACCCCGACGCGCCGTCTGATCGGCGTGCCAGTCGTCACGCCCGGCGATCACGGTCGGCAGGTCGGGAAGCACCGCCTCGCTGATCGCCCAGGTCGCCGAATCCCACAGGTGGGAGGGGCTGTGATCGGCCGCAGAGTAGGTGACGTTCGCGTCCCCGGCGAACGTCGGCCGTGCAAACGAGGGGGCGACCCCAGATGAAACCCATTGCTCCGTACAGGGTATGTCGACTATGAGACGGATCGGCAGACAGCGCTCGTTCTCCTTGCGAGTCGCGCCGACGATACCGAGGCGCAGTTGACCTATTTCTTCACGCGCTTGCGGGCCGAGCGTCTCGGCGCGGACACGGTGGCGGCCAGACCGATGAGCAACAGATCCAGACCGTGGTCGAGTTCGGCCGCCCCGTCGTAGGAGCCCAGCGCTGGGGCCAGCGCGCGCACCTGCGGGAACTCGGTTATTGCCAGCCGGTGCAACCCGAGGCGCAGCACATCATCGGACTCCTCGGGCCGCTCGATGACCTCCTGCAGCTCGGTCAGGATATGGCCATACAGATAGCCGAAGAGCACCCGGTAAATGTGTAGCGCGTCGACTCCGCTGAAGCCCACCGATGTGAGCAGCGCGACGACGTCCTCCAGTGGCCGCAGCATGCCCGGCGGGCGCTGACCCAACGGCGTGGCTAGTGGCCGAGTCACCAACAGCGGCACCACATTCGGGTGCGCCAGGGCCAGCCGCCGGAAGTCATGCGCCACCGCGCGCAGCTGACCGGCCCAGTCCGGGTCTGCGGTGTCCACCCGCAACTGGCCCAGCACGATCTCGGCCACCCCGTCGAGCAGCGCCGCCTTGTTCGGCACATGCCGATAAATCACCGTCGGATCCCGACCCACCGCCTCACTCAGACGCCGCATCGACAACCCATCCGCACCGTCACGATCGACCAACTGCAACGCACGCTGCAAAATCACCGATCGGCTGACGTGCCCGTCCTCTGGGACGTTGGTAAGGGACGGGTCAAGTCCATCAGCGCGAACCGTCGGTGGCTTCGCCATCGTGGGCGCCCCTTCCCCTACGTGCCGCGAGTTCGCCTCCTATTTAACGGCATACGTCGACGTTGTTGACGGACAGCGTATGCGGAGTGTGTCGTTGGTGGGCACCACGCGGCCTGGTGGGCACCACGCGGCCTGGTGGTCCCACGGTGCCGGTCGCGCCGCCCACTCCATGCCGGCGTTCCACCCAGAATCTCAGCCTCGACGTGGTGCCTTAGGACGCGCAGAAAGGGCACGTTGTCGACCTCGACCACCTGTGAGCACGAGGGTCTAGCCTCACGCGTTGGTCGTGAGGAGGTTGTCGACGGTTGAATCGTTGCTCGGTGCCGCGGCGGCCATAAGGGTGGCGTGCGCTGCGCCACTGTCGGCGCCCGGAGGTACTACTAGTAAGACGATTCTGTCGCGGTTAAGCCCGAGAACTTCGACGGTGCCTGTTGGTTGACGCTGGTACCCGTCGAGCCGCACCCGGCGCCCGCCAACTGCGAATTTCGCGGAGGGTTTCGCCCATTCATTGAGGTTGTACATCACGCGGTCAATGCGGCCCAGCCGGACGGACAGCACCGCCAGCAGATCTGGCAGCTCCGTGGCGAGGTCGTCAGTGTGCGGCCACCATGCCCCGTCGACGTACCCGCTGTGGGGCGCCTTGGGCTTGAGGCGCAATCGCGGCGTGTGTTCCGGTGACGAGCGTTGCCCAACGTCGGTGCGATCTTGGTTTAGCGTCATGTGACGCTCCTGTCTTGACCGCGAACCGGCCAATCATTCGAATCGGCGATGACAGACCTTGAATGGTTATGTGACGAAGTACCGCCGATCTTCCAAGCCTACTCGGATGGTCCAACGCGGAGTCGCGCGCATAACGCGCAGCTGGACTTGGGTGTCGGATGCTGGTGCTTGACCTCCGCCGGGTGACTCGGCGTTCACGGTAGGAGGTCTGCCGATGACTGCCTGCAGGAGCCGGGGTTTGCACCGCCCTACCGGCGCGCCAACCGCGCGTGTCGCTGATCTAGGCTGATCACAGGCGCTGTCCAGCCGACATGCAAAAGGCACGGAAAAGACGATTCAGGAAAGACAGAGGAGAGACAAGTGACGGTCCGGGTAGGCATCAACGGCTTCGGTCGCATCGGGCGGAACTTCTACCGGGCCTTATTGGCCCAACAGGAGCAAGGCACCGCTGATATCGAGGTGGTCGCGGTCAACGACCTCACCGACAACGCGAGCCTGGCGCACCTGTTGAAATTCGACTCCATCCTCGGCCGCCTGCCGCACGACGTCAGCCTCGAGGGTGACGACACTATCGTCGTCGGCAACGTCAAGATCAAGGCGCTGGAGGTCAAGGAAGGTCCGGCGGCGCTGCCCTGGGGCGACCTGGGCGTCGACGTCGTCGTCGAGTCCACCGGCATCTTCACCAACGCCGCCAAGGCCAAGGGTCACCTGGACGCGGGCGCCAAGAAGGTGATCATCTCCGCACCCGCCACCGACGAGGACATCACCATCGTGCTGGGCGTCAACGACGACAAGTACGACGGCAGCCAGAACATCATCTCCAACGCCTCGTGCACCACGAACTGCCTGGGGCCGCTGGCCAAGGTGCTCAACGACGAGTTCGGCATCGTCAAGGGCCTGATGACCACCATCCACGCCTACACCGCCGACCAGAACCTGCAGGACGGGCCGCACAAGGACCTGCGCCGCGCCCGCGCCGCCGCGCTGAACATCGTGCCCACCTCCACCGGCGCGGCCAAGGCCATCGGCCTGGTGCTGCCCGAGCTGAAGGGCAAGCTCGACGGGTATGCGCTGCGGGTGCCGATCCCCACCGGCTCGGTCACCGACCTGACCGCCGAACTGAAGAAGTCCGCCACCGCCGACGAGATCAACGCCGCGATGAAGGCCGCCGCCGAGGGGCCGATGAAGGGCATCCTCAAGTACTACGACGCGCCGATCGTCTCCAGCGACATCGTCACCGACCCCCACAGCTCGATCTTCGACTCCGGTCTGACCAAGGTGATCGACGACCAGGCCAAGGTGGTGTCCTGGTACGACAACGAATGGGGTTACTCCAACCGCCTGGTGGACCTGGTCGCCCTGGTCGGCAAGTCGCTGTAACCCGTGGCTGTCCACACGTTGAAAGACCTTCTCGGCGAGGGGGTGTCGGGTCGCGGCGTGCTGGTGCGCTCGGATCTGAATGTGCCGCTCGATGACGGCACGATCACCGACCCCGGGCGCATCAGCGCCTCGGTGCCGACACTGAAGGCGCTGGTCGAGGCCGGCGCCAAGGTGGTGGTCACCGCGCATCTGGGGCGTCCCAAGAACGGGGCCGACCCGACGTTGTCGCTGGCGCCCGTCGCCGCGGCGCTGTCCGCACAGCTGGGCCGGCACGTGCAATTGGCCGGTGATGTCGTCGGTGCCGACGCGCTGGCCCGCGCCGAGGGGCTGACCGACGGCGATGTCCTGCTGCTGGAGAACATTCGCTTCGATCCCCGCGAAACCAGCAAGGACGACGCCCAGCGGCTCGCCCTGGCCCGGCAGCTGGCCGAATTGGTCGGGCCGGCAGGGGCTTTCGTCTCCGACGGCTTTGGCGTGGTACACCGCAAGCAGGCCTCCGTGTACGACATCGCCACCCTGCTGCCGCACTACGCCGGCACGCTGGTGGCCGAGGAGATCCAGGTGCTGGAGCAGCTGACCAGCTCCACCAAACGCCCCTACGCGGTGGTGCTCGGCGGGTCGAAGGTGTCCGACAAGCTCGGTGTCATCGAGTCGCTGGCCACCAAGGCCGACAGCATCGTCATCGGCGGCGGCATGTGCTTCACTTTCCTGGCCGCGCAAGGCTTTTCGGTCGGCAAGTCGCTGCTGGAGACCGAGATGGTGGACACCTGCCGCAGGCTGCTGGACACCTACGTCGACGTGCTGCGCCTGCCGGTGGACATCGTGGTGGCCGACAAGTTCGCCGCCGATGCGACACCGCAGACCGTCGCCGCCGACGCCATCCCGGACGACCTGGTGGGCCTCGACATCGGGCCGGGATCGGTCAAACGGTTCACCACGTTGCTGTCCAACGCCGGGACCGTCTTCTGGAACGGCCCGATGGGCGTGTTCGAGTTCCCGGCGTTCGCCGCGGGCACCAAGGGTGTCGCCGAAGCGATCGCCGCCGCAACCGGTAAGGGCGCCTTCAGCGTGGTCGGCGGCGGGGACTCCGCTGCCGCCGTGCGCGCGCTGGGCATCCCGGAGAGCGACTTCTCGCACATCTCCACCGGCGGAGGAGCGTCGCTGGAATACCTTGAGGGCAAGACGCTTCCAGGTATCGAGGTGTTGAGTCGACCCCAGCCCGACCACAACTAGGGAGGCCCAGAGTCGTGAGCCGCAAGCCACTGATCGCCGGCAACTGGAAGATGAACCTCAATCACTTCGAGGCGATCGCGCTGGTGCAAAAGATCGCGTTCGCGTTGCCGGACAAGTACTACGACAAAGTCGACGTCACGGTGCTGCCGCCGTTCACCGACCTGCGCAGCGTGCAGACCCTGGTCGACGGCGACAAGCTGCGGCTGACCTACGGCGGGCAGGACCTGTCCCAGCACGACTCGGGCGCCTACACCGGGGAGGTCAGCGGCGCCTTCCTGGCCAAGCTGGGCTGCACGTTCGTCGTCGTCGGGCACTCCGAGCGCAGGACGTATCACCACGAGGACGACGCGGTGGTGGCCGCCAAGACCGCCGCCGCGCTCAAGTACGACCTCACCCCGATCGTCTGCATCGGCGAGCACCTCGACGTCCGCGAGGCCGGAAACCACGTCATCCACTGCGAGGAGCAGCTGCGCGGTTCGCTGGCCGGGCTCTCCGCCGAACAGATCGGCAAGGTCGTCATCGCCTACGAGCCGGTGTGGGCGATCGGCACCGGGCGGGTGGCCAGCGCCGCCGACGCCCAGGAGGTGTGCGTGGCCATCCGCAAGGAGTTGGCGTCACTCGCCTCTGAAAAGATCGCCGACTCGGTGCGGGTGCTCTACGGCGGTTCGGTCAACACCAAGAACGTCGGTGAGCTCATCGCCCGCGATGACATCGACGGCGGTCTGGTCGGCGGTGCGTCGCTGGACGGCGAGCAATTCGCGACGCTGGCGGCCATCGCCGCCGGTGGGCCTCTTCCCTAGGGCGGGGTCCTGAAAGCTGCCCGGCACCGGTAGGCTGGCCGTCATGCAGTTGGCTTTGCAGATCACCCTGATCGTCACCAGCATCCTGGTGGTGCTGCTGGTGCTGCTGCACCGCGCCAAGGGTGGCGGCCTGTCCACGCTGTTCGGTGGTGGCGTCCAGTCCAGCCTGTCCGGGTCCACCGTGGTGGAAAAGAACCTGGACCGGCTGACGTATTTCATCACCGCCATCTGGCTGGTGTGCATCATCGCCATCGGGCTGCTGATCAAGTACCACTGACGGTGATCAGGTACCGCTGAGAACCTGACCTACCCCGAGCGACGAGTGTGAAATTTGCGACGCGACGCGCCGGCGATTCGTCGTGATTTTCACTTTCGCCGCCGAGGGGCGGACCCTGGCATCCGCACCGATACTGGGACGCATGGCTGACGCCTCCGAAGTCTCCGAAAGTTCACTGGAACCGATCGGCGCCGTCCAGCGCACCCTGGTGGGACGCGAGGCGACCGAGCCGATGCGGGCCGACATCAGGCTGCTGGGCGCCATCCTGGGCGACACCGTGCGCGAGCAGAGCGGGCAGGAGGTGTTCGAGCTCGTCGAACGCGCCCGGGTGGAATCGTTCCGGGTGCGACGCTCCGAGATCGACCGGGCGCAGCTCGCCCAAATCTTTGAAGGCATCGACATCCACCAGGCCATCCCGGTCATCCGGGCGTTCAGCCACTTCGCGCTGCTGGCCAACGTCGCCGAAGACATCCACCGCGAGCGCCGCCGCGCGGTCCACGTCGCCGCCGGCGAACCCCCGCCGGACAGCACCTTGGCCGCCACCTACGCCAAACTTGATGACGCACAACTTGATTCGGCCACGGTGGCCGAGGCGCTGCAGGGTGCGGTGGTCGCTCCGGTGATCACCGCCCACCCCACCGAGACCCGCCGCCGCACGGTCTTCGTCACTCAACACCGGATCACCAAGCTAATGCGGCTGCACGCCGAGGGGCACACCGAGACCGACGAGGGCCGCAACATCGAACTCGAGTTGCGCCGCCAGGTCCTCACGCTGTGGCAGACCGCGCTGATCCGGTTGTCCCGGTTGCAGATCACCGACGAGATCGAGGTGGGGCTGCGCTACTACGGCGCCGCGTTCTTCACGGTGATCCCGCAGGTCAACGCCGAGGTTCGCAACGCCCTGCGTGCCCGCTGGCCCGACGCCGACCTGCTCGACCAACCGATCGTGGCGCCCGGGTCCTGGATCGGCGGCGACCGCGACGGCAATCCGAACGTGACGGGCGACGTGGTGCGCCAGGCCACCGGCGGCGCCGCGTTCACCGCGCTGGCGCACTACCTGGCTGAGCTGGCCGCGCTGGAGCAGGAGTTGTCGATGTCGGCGCGCCTGGTCCCGGTCACCCCCGCGCTGGCCGAACTGGCCGAGCGCTGCGGGGAGAAACCCCGCGCCGACGAACCGTACCGGCGGGCGGTGCGAGTGATCCGCGGCCGGCTCAGCGCGACGAGCGCCGCAATCCTGGACCGGACACCGCAGCAGGTGCTGGATCTGGGGTTGCCACCGTATGAGACCCCGGCCGAACTGGGGGCCGACCTCGACGCCGTCGATGGCTCGCTGCGCGCCCACGGCAGCGCACTGCTGGCCGACGACCGCCTGACGCTGCTGCGAGAAGGCGTGCGGGTCTTCGGGTTTCATCTGTGCGGCCTGGACATGCGGCAAAACTCCGACGCGCACGAAGAGGTGGTCTGCGAGCTGTTGGCCTGGGCCGGGGTGCACCCGGATTACCGTTCGCTGCCCGAAGACGAGCGGGTCGAGCTGTTGGCGGCCGAGCTGGGCACCCGCCGCCCGCTGGTCGGTGACGACGCGCGATTGTCCGACCTGGCCCGCGGCGAGCTGGGGGTGGTGCGCGCGGCCGCGCGCGCGATCAAGCGCTATGGGCCGTCCGCCGTCCCCAACTACGTGATCTCGATGTGCCGTTCGGTCTCCGATGTCCTCGAGGCCGCGATCCTGCTGAAAGAGGCGGGGCTGATCGATGCGTCGGGGCCGCAGCCGTACTGCCCGGTGGGCATCTCCCCGCTGTTCGAAACCATCGACGACCTGCACAACGGCGCGACGGTCCTGCACGCGATGCTGGGGCTTCCGATATACCGGGCGCTGGTGGCGGCGCGCGGCGAAAGCCAGGAGGTGATGCTGGGCTACTCGGACTCCAACAAGGACGGCGGGTATCTGGCGTCCAGCTGGGCGGTGTATCGGGCCGAGCTGGCGCTGGTGGAAGTGGCGCGCAAAACCGGAATCCGGTTGCGCCTCTTCCATGGTCGCGGCGGCACCGTCGGGCGCGGCGGCGGGCCGAGCTACGAGGCGATTCTGGCCCAGCCGCCCGGAGCGGTGAACGGCTCGCTGCGGCTCACCGAGCAGGGCGAGGTGATCGCCGCCAAGTACGCCGAACCGCAAGCGGCGCAACGCAATCTGGAAAGCCTGCTGGCCGCCACGCTGGAGTCCACGCTGCTCGACGTCGAGGGCCTGGGCGACGCCGCCGAACCGGCGTACGCGGTGCTCGACGAAGTGGCCGTCCTGGCCCAGCGTGCCTACGCCGAATTGGTGCACGACACACCGGGTTTCGTCGACTACTTCATGTCTTCCACACCGGTCAGCGAGATCGGCTCGCTGAATATCGGCAGCCGGCCGACGTCGCGCAAACCCACCGAGTCGATCTCGGACCTGCGCGCCATCCCGTGGGTGCTGGCGTGGAGCCAGTCACGGGTCATGCTGCCCGGCTGGTACGGCACCGGGTCGGCATTCGAGCAGTGGATCGCCGCGGGCCCGCGGGGCGAGGCCGAGCGGGTGGGCATCCTGCACGAGTTGTACCGGCGGTGGCCGTTTTTCCGCAGCGTGCTGTCCAATCTGGCTCAGGTGCTGGCCAAAAGCGACCTCGGCCTGGCGGCGCGCTACGCCGAATTGGTCGACGACGAGGAATTACGGCGTCGGGTGTTCGACAAGATCGTCGACGAGCACCGGCGAACCATCGCCATGCACAAGCTCATCACCGGGCAGGACAACCTGCTCGCCGACAACCCCGCGCTGGCGCGTTCGGTGTTCAACCGCTTCCCGTATCTCGAGCCGCTCAACCATCTCCAGGTGGAGTTGCTGCGCCGTTACCGCTCCGGCGACGACGACGAATTGGTGCAGCGCGGCATTTTGCTGACGATGAACGGGCTGGCCAGCGCGCTGCGCAACAGCGGCTGACGCCGCGCGCATCGGTCCCCGGGGGCCGGCGCGGTCGGACAGCCGGTGCTTTCCGCGCTGACCTTCGGTGTTGCGACACGTGGTGTCGGCGTCGTTATGGTTGAGTCGTGGCTTGCCCACGCGGGCCGCACGCGCAGGGACGATTATCCAACGGGGGAGGTTGGCATTGAGATCCATCACATTCGGCAAGACGGGGCTTGAGGTTTCGCGGTTGGCTTTCGGTACCTGGGAGTTCAGCAGCGATTGGGGCCACGCCGACGAGGACGCCGCGATCACCATGATCCGCCGTGCCCGCGATCTGGGGATCAACTTCTTCGATACCGCCCAGCAATACGGGTTCGGGGAATCCGAGCGCATCCTCGGAAAAGCCCTTCGCCCCGAGTTCGCGCGGACCCGGGACGAGTTGGTGATCGCCACCAAAGGCGGGTTGCGCAAAACCGACACGGGACTGGTCCGCGACGCCAGCCCCGAGTACCTGCGAAGCGGTGTCGAGTCCAGCCTTCGGGCCCTCGGCGTCGACTACATCGACATCTACCTGGTGCACTGGCCCGATCCCACGACTCCACCGGAGGTGACGGGCGGGGCGCTCGCAGAACTGGTGTCGGAGGGCAAAATTCGGCACGTGGGCGTGTCGAACTACGACGCCGCCCAAATCGAAGCACTCTCGGCCACGCTTCCGGTGGAAACGGTGCAGCCGCCCTACCACCTGTTCCGCCGTGACATCGAGGGCGACCTGCTGCCCTATTGCCACGCCAACGACATCGGGGTGATGGTGTACGGACCGCTGGCGCACGGGTTGCTCACGGGAACAATGAAGGCCGACACCAGTTTCGCCGCCGCGGATTGGCGCAGCAAGAGTCCGATCTTCAACGGCGAGGACTATGTGCGCAATCTGAAAGTCGTTGCGGATCTGGGGCATTTGGCCATCGATCTCGGCGTCACGATGAGCCAGTTGGCCATCGCATGGACGCTTGCGCAACCCGGCGTGCACGCCGCCATCATGGGTGCACAGCACGTCACCTACCTGCAGGACAGCGCCGGGGCGGCCGACGTCACGCTGTCCGAGGAAGACCTTGCCGCGATCGAGGACATCATGAAGTCGGCGACTCCGGTCGGCGGCCCGGCCCCCGAAATGCACGAGAAAAAGGCGAGCTGACCGGGGGAGGGTTCAGCCCTTCAGCAGCTCGCCGACGTGCGCGGTGACCGAATCGGCCAGGGCTTGCAGGTCATAACCGCCCTCGAGCACCGCGACCAACCGGCCGTCGCAGAGCTTCTCCGCCGAGTCCATCAATTCCCTGGTGACCCAGGCGAAGTCGGTGGCCGTCATGCTCAGTGAGCCGAGCGGATCGCGCTCGTGCGCGTCGAAGCCGGCGGACACGATGATCAATTCGGGCGAAAAGGCTTGCAGCGCAGGCAATATCCGGTCCCGAAAGGCCGCCCGCAGCTCCTCGCCGCCGTCGCCGGGCGCCAGCGGCGAGTTGAAGATGTTGCCGACTCCGGTTTCTCGCGCCGCGCCGGTGCCGGGAAACAGCGGCATCTGGTGCGTGGACGCATAGAGCACGCTCGGGTCGGAGTAGAAGATCTGCTGTGTGCCGTTGCCGTGGTGGACGTCGAAATCGACGATGGCGACCCGCATCAGCCCGTGTTTGCGCTGCGCGTGCCGCGCGCCGATGCCGATGTTGTTGAACAAGCAGAAACCCATGGCGCGCTCGGTTTCGGCGTGATGACCCGGCGGTCGGCACGCCACGAATGCGTTTTGCACGTCGCCGGCCACCACCCGGTCCACGGCCCGCAGCGTGGCGCCCACCCCGCGCAACGCCGCATCCCACGTCGAGGGCTCCATCATCGTGTCGCCACCGTCGAGATAGACGTAGCCGTGCTCGGGACGTGCCGTTTCCAGCGCGTCCACATAGCGATTGGAGTGCACGTAGCGCGCGGCCGCCGGCTCGGCCGGCTCGGCCGTCTCGCGCACCAGCGCGACGAACTGCGGCTGCCTCAGCGCCGCTTCCACCGCGCGGTAGCGATCCGGCCGCTCCGGATGCCCAGGGGCGGTCCGGTGGGCCGCGAAGGCCGAATGGTGCAGCAGCAACGTGGCCATCAGGGCTCCCGCCGGGGGCCTACTGCGCGGTCCTGTTGCGCAGCCTGTCCACCAGACCGCGCACCGCGTGCTCGGTGATCGCCAGGGGAGACAGCACGGTCTCGCCCACCTTCACCATCTCGTCGATCCGCGCGACGATGGCTTCCACCGGCTCGACCAGCACGATCAACCGCTTGGCCAGATCATCCAGGCTGGCCATGGTGCCGTCCAGGTGGTCCAGGCCGGTTTCCAGACGCTCCACCGTGGCGTTCAGGGCTGACAGGGAACTGTTGAGCTCTTTCATGGTGTTGCTCAAACCGTCGAGGACGTCTTCGACCTGCTCCACCGTCTTGTCGGCGTTCAACGCGGCCTGGGTGAGCGTCTTGATCCGGCTTCGCTCTTGCCCACCGCGCACGGTTCTGTCTGCCATGAACGCCATTATGACCCGGACGGGGCGGCCGGGAACCAGACGGCGGGCGCGACGCCGAAAGTGCTAGTGGATGCGCTATCGCATTTCGGATCGTGTCAGGCCACGCCGGACGGATCCGACGGCAGCTTGGACGCGGCGTCCTCGTCGAGCAGCCAGAGCGTGGTGTCCAGCCCGACCGCCCCGGCGGCCGGCACCGCAACCGGTGCGGCGCCGCCGATGGCCGCGGCGGCAGCGTCGGCCTTGCCGGCGCCCGACACCATCAGCCAGACTTCGCGGGAACGCGCAATGGCCGGCAGTGTCAAGGTGATTCGTTGCGGCGGTGGCTTGGGGGAGTCGTCGACCGACACCACCATGCGGGTTGTTTCGAGCACGGCCGGGGTGTCCGGGAACAGCGAGTTGATGTGGCCCTCCGGCCCCATGCCCAGCAGGTGCACATCGAAATTCGGCACCGGCTGCCCGGGCGGGGCGTTCGCCGCCAGCAGTTGCTCGTAGGCCAGTGCCGCCGCCGCGAGATCGCCGCCGAATTCGCCGTCGCTGGCCGGCATCGGGTGCACCTGGCTGGGCGGAATGTCGACATGATCGAGCAATGCCGCCCGGGCCTGCTTGTCATTGCGCTCGTCATCGTCTTCGGGGACGTAGCGTTCGTCGCCCCAGAACAGATGCACCTTGGACCACTCGATCGACCGCCCCGCCAGCGACTGCAACAGCCCGATACCGGTACCGCCGCCGGTCAGGACGACGAGCGCGCGCCCCCGGGCCGCGACGGCGTTCGCGATGGTGTCGGTCAGGCGTGTGGCGGCGGCCGCGACCAGAGCCTGGCTGTCCGGGAAGATTTCGATGCTGGTGCTCACACGTATTGCACTTTCTCAATGCCTTCGAGCGCGGTTTGATAGATCTCGTCGGGATCCAGGCGGCGCAGGTCCTCGGCGAGGCACTCGCCGGTTTCCCTGCGCGCCAAGGGAAGTAGCGCGTCCGGCCGGGACGTCCGGCTGAGCGTGGCCGTCCTGCCTTCCTGCGGGCGGCTCAACACGATGGTTTCGCTGCTGCGCGTCAGTTCGATCTTGAGCTCGCCGACCGCTCGGCGCACCGGGCCGTCGATCCGGCTGGCCAGCCACCCCGCCAGGATGTCGAGCGCCGGTTCGGTCGACAAACCGGACACCAGCGCCGACTCGACCGGTTCGTGTGGCGTCAGGTCGACGGCCGAGGTGAGCAGCGCCCGCCAATAGGTGATGCGCGCCCAGGCCAGGTCGGTGTCACCCGCGGTGTATCCCGGCAGCCGGCTCTTGATCGCCGCCAGCGGCTCGACGCCGTTGGTCGCATCGGTGATGCGTCGAATCGCCAACCGGCCCAACGGATCCTGTGCGGGCACCGCCGGCGCGACGTCGGGCCACCAGGCCACCACCGGGATGTCGGGAAGCAGGAAGGGGGTGACGACGCTGGCCGCGTGGCCGGACAGCGGTCCGGACAGCCGCAGCACCACGACCTCGCTGGCGCCGGTGTCGCCGCCGGCGCGCAGCTGCGCGTCCAGCCGGGGTTTGTCCGCGTACGGATCGCCCCTCATCGTGACGATGATCCGGCTGGGGTGTTCGTGGCTGGCGTCGTTGGCCGCTTGCAGTGACTCTTCGAAGATCTCGTCGCTGTCCGGCGCGATGATCAGCGTCAGGACCCGGCCCATCGCGACGGCGCCGACCCTTTCCCGCAGTTCGTCGAGTTTCTTGTTGACCGCGGTAGTGGTGGCGTCCGGCATGTCAATGATCATCGGCGCCACTCCTCCTCATCGCTGCGCTCTGCATCGTCGTGGCGCGGATCATCGAGGCCTCCGCCGTTCGTCATGGCCGCCGCCATTCCCGGCCCGTGCGATGCAGCATCGCGAAGGCGGAGTCCGGACCCCAGGTGCCCGCCTCGTACGGTTCGGGCTTGCCGCCCGCCGCCCAGTTGTCGAGCACGGGATCGAGTATCTGCCAAGCCAATTCGACCTCTTCATTGACCGGAAACAGCGACGGCTCGCCCAGCAGCACGTCGAGGATCAGCTGTTCGTAGGCCTCCGGCGATTCCTCGGCGAACGCCGAGCCGTACGAGAAGTCCATGTTGACGTCGCGGACCTCCATCGCGGTGCCCGGCACCTTGGAGCCGAACCGCAGCGTGACACCCTCGTCGGGCTGCACCCGGATCACCATGGCGTTGGTGCCCAGCTCGTCGGTCATGGTCGCGTCGAACGGCAGATGCGGCGCGCGCTTGAAGATCAGGGCGATCTCGGTCACCCTGCGGCCCAACCGTTTTCCGGTTCGCAGGTAGAAGGGCACGCCCGCCCAGCGGCGGGTGTCCACCTCGAGTGTGATGGCGGCGAACGTCTCGGTGATCGAGTCCTTGGCGAACCCCTCTTCGTCGAGCAGCCCGACAACCTTCTCGCCGCCCTGCCAACCCGCGGCGTACTGGCCGCGGCTGGTGGTCTCGTCGAGTGGCTCGGCGAGCTGGGTCGCCGAGAGCACCTTGATCTTCTCGGCCTGCAGCGCCGACGGGCTGAAGCTGACCGGCTCTTCCATGGCGGTCAACGCCAGCAGTTGCATCAGGTGATTCTGGATGACGTCGCGTGCGGCGCCGATGCCGTCGTAGTAGCCGGCCCGGCCGCCCAGGCCGATGTCCTCGGCCATGGTGATCTGCACGTGGTCGACGTAGTGTGCGTTCCAGATCGGGTCGAACAACTGATTGGCGAACCGCAGCGCCAGGATGTTGCGGACCGTCTCCTTGCCCAGGTAGTGGTCGATCCGGAACACCGACTCTTCCGGAATGACGGCGTTGACGGCCTTGTTCAGCGCCTGCGCGCTCTCCAGATCGTGGCCGAACGGCTTCTCGATGACCACGCGGCTCCACCGCTCGCCCTGCGGGCGGGCCAGACCGGACCTGTGCAGCTGGTCGCACACGACGGGGAAGGACTTGGGAGGGATGGCCAGGTAGAAGGCGTGGTTACCGCCGGTACCCCGCTCGGCGTCCAGCTTGTCCAGGGTCTCGGCGAGCCGGCCGAACGCCTCGTCGTCGTCGAAAGCGCCTGGCACGAAACGGAATCCCTCGGCCAGCCGGTCCCAGTTCTCCTGCCGGAAAGGTGTGCGGCAGTGATCCTTGACTGCCTGGTGGACCACCTGACCGAAATCCTGCGTGCTCCAATCCCGGCGGGCGAAGCCCACCAGCGAGAAGCTGGGCGGCAGCAGCCCGCGATTGGCCAGGTCGTAGATGGCGGGCATGACCTTCTTGCGCGCCAAGTCGCCGGTGACACCGAAAATGACCATCCCGCACGGCCCGGCGATGCGCGGGAGCCGCTTGTCGCGCTTGTCCCGTAACGGGTTATGCCATTGTTGCGCGGTGCGGGCCGGGCTCATTTGGAGGCGGAACCCAGCTGCTTCTGCGTTTCCTCGAACAGCTCGGTCCACGAATCCACGAACTTCTCCACACCCTCTTTTTCCAGCGCCACGAAGACGTCCGGCAAATCGATCCCGACCGCCACCAGTTTGTCGAACACCTGCTGGGCGTCCGCGCCGGTGCCGGTGACGGTGTCGCCCTTGATCACACCGTGATCGGCGACCGCGTCAATTGTCTTCTCCGGCATGGTGTTCACCGTGTTGGGTGCCACTAGTTCGGTGACATAGAGGGTGTCGGAGTAGTCGGGGTTCTTGACTCCCGTCGACGCCCAGAGCGGACGCTGCACCCGGGCCCCGTCGGCCTTGAGCGCCTGGTAGCGCTCGCCGCCGTCGAACACCTCCAGGTAGGCCGCATATGCCAGCCGGGCGTTGGCCACACCGGCCTGGCCGCGCAACGCGAGGGCGTCCTCGCCGCCGATCTTCTCCAGCCGCTTGTCGACCTCGGTGTCCACCCGGGATACGAAAAACGAAGCCACCGAATGGATCTTGGACAGGTCGTGTCCGGCTTCGCGCGCCTTCTCCATGCCGGCCAGGTAGGCGTCCATCACGGCCCGGTACCGCTCGACGGAGAAGATCAGCGTGACGTTGACCGAAATCCCTTCCGCGAGAACGGCGGTGATGGCCGGAATCCCGGCCTCGGTCGCCGGGATCTTGATAAACAGGTTCGGCCGGTCGACGATCTTCCACAACTCGACGGCCTGCGCGATGGTCTTGGCGGTGTCGTCCGCCAGCCGCGGGTCGACCTCGATGGACACCCGCCCGTCGACGCCGTCGGAGTTCTCCCACTCGCGCGTGAACACGTCGCACCCGTTGCGCACGTCGTCGGTGGTCACGGTGCGGATGGTGGCGTCGACGTCGGCGCCGCGCTCGGCGAGCTCGGCGATCTGGGCGTCATAGGCGTCGCCTTCGGCGAACGCTTTCTGGAAGATCGACGGGTTGGTGGTCACGCCGACGACACTTTTGGTGTCGATGAGCTCTTGCAGGCTCCCCGACTGCAGCCGCTCCCGCGACAGGTCATCCAGCCACACGGAGACTCCCGCGGCGCTCAGCGCCGCGAGGTTAGGGTTCTGAGCGGTCATGTGAATTACCCTTTCCTCAGTTATCCACGACTTGTTCCGCGGCGGCAGCGACGGCTTCGGCAGTGAAGCCGAATTCGCGGAATAAGGTCTTGTAGTCGGCGGATTCGCCGTAGTGCTCGATCGAAACGATCTTCCCGGTGTCACCGACCAGCTTGTGCCAGCTCTGCGCGACGCCGGCCTCGACGGCCACCCGGGCCGACACGGACGGGGGGAGCACGCTGTCGCGGTAGTCGTCGGGCTGGGACTCGAACCATTCGACGCACGGCATGGAGACCACCCGCGCCGCAATGTCCTTGTCCGCCAACAACTTCTGCGCCTCCACCGCGAGCTGGACCTCGGAGCCGGTGGCGATCAGGACGACGTCGGGGTCCTGACCGTCACCGTCGGAGCCCAGGACGTAACCGCCCCGGGCGACACCGTCGGCGCTGGTGCCCTCGAGCACCGGCACACCCTGCCGGGTCAGGATCAACCCCACCGGGCCGCTGCCGTTGCCGCGGGCCAGGATCGTGCGCCAGGCGTGGGCGGTCTCGTTGGCGTCGGCCGGGCGCACCACCGACAGCTTGGGGATGGCGCGCAACGCCGCGAGGTGCTCGATCGGCTGGTGGGTGGGGCCGTCCTCGCCGAGCCCGATGGAATCGTGCGTCCACACGTAGATGGTGTCGATGTCCATCAGCGAGGCGAGCCGCACCGCCGGTCGCATGTAGTCCGAGAACTGCAAGAAGGTGCCGCCGTAAGCGCGGGTCGGGCCGTGCAGCACGATGCCGGACAGGATGGCGCCCATCGCGTGTTCGCGAACGCCGAAATGCAGTGTGCGCCCGTACCAGTGCGCGGTGTAGTCCTTGGTCGAAATGGACGGCGGGCCGAAGGAGTCGACACCCTTCATGGTGGTGTTGTTGCTGCCCGCCAGGTCGGCCGAACCGCCCCACAGCTCAGGCAGTTTCGGACCGATCGCGGAGAGCACCTCGCCGGAGGCGGCGCGGGTTGCCAGCGCCTTGGAACCCGGCTCCCAGTGTGGGATGTCGGCGTCCCAGCCGTCGGGCAGTTCCTCGGCGGTCAACCGGTCCAGCAGCGCCTTGCGGTCGGGCTCGCGCTGCACCCAGGCGTCGAAATCCGTCTGCCACTTCTCGTGGGCTTCCTTGCCGCGGTCGACCAGCTTGCGGGTGTGGGCGATCACCTCGTCGCGCACTTCGAAGTTCTTGTCCGGGTCGAAGCCGAGGATCTTCTTGACGTCCGCGACCTCCTCGTCACCCAGCGCCGCGCCGTGCGCCTTGCCGGTGTTCATCAGGTTCGGCGCGGGATAGCCGATGATGGTGCGCAGCTCGATGAACGACGGCCGGTCGGTGACGGCTTTGGCGCTGGCGATGGCCTCCTCGATGGCGACGACGTTCTCGCCGCCCTCGACCTTCTGCACGTGCCAGCCGTAGGCCTCGTAGCGCGCGGCGGTGTCCTCGCACAGCGCGATGTTGGTGTCGTCCTCGATCGAAATCTGGTTGTGGTCGTAGAAAACGATGAGGTTGCCCAGTTGCTGGACGGCCGCCAGCGACGAGGCCTCCGAGGTGACGCCCTCTTCGATGTCGCCGTCGGAGGCGATCACGTAGATGAAGTGGTCGAACGGGCTGGTGCCCGGGGCGGCGTCGGGGTCGAACAGGCCGCGCTCGTAGCGGGCCGCCATCGCCATGCCCACCGCCGATGCCAGGCCCTGCCCGAGCGGGCCGGTGGTGATCTCGACACCCTTGGTGTGCCGGAACTCGGGGTGCCCGGGAGTCTTGGATCCCCAGGTGCGCAGCGACTCGATGTCGGAGAGCTCCAAACCGAAGCCGCCGAGATACAGCTGGAGGTACAGCGTCAGGCTGCTGTGCCCGCACGACAGCACGAACCGGTCGCGCCCCAACCAGTGGGTGTCGCTGGGGTCGTGGCGCATCGCCCGCTGAAACAGCGTGTACGCCAGGGGAGCCAGGCTCATCGCCGTCCCGGGATGGCCGTTGCCGACCTTTTGCACCGCGTCGGCCGCCAGCACCCGAACGGTGTCGACGGCGGCCGAGTCGAGCTCGGACCAGTCGTCGGGAAGGTGCGGTTGGGTCAGCGTGGAGATCTCTTCGAGTGTCGTCACAGACTCAGTCCTTGGGTCATCGAGCTGATCAATCCCACCCTAGTGCGGGAGGGCCGGCTCTTGCAGAGCAGGAATTCGGGTACCCGCTGCCGGCAGGTGTGAAAATTACGCGCCGGCCGTCAGCCCTTAACATTCAGTTCGGAAATCTGGGAAAAATCAGCCGTGTTTGGACCCGCGGGCGGGACGTCGCCGCTACTCGGTCTACCATCGTGTGTAGTAGATGCTGCGCGCCGCTGCGACCCCAAGGAGTTATTGCGTGAGCGTTCGCGGGCGCGTCGCGCCGAACCAATTGCCAAGCCGGGTACGAAGCACGGTGCTGGCGTATCTGGCGCTGACCAAGCCGCGGGTCATTGAGCTGCTGCTGGTAACCGCGATCCCGGCGATGCTGCTCGCCCAGCGCGGCACGGTGAATCCGCTGCTGGTGATCAACACGCTGATCGGCGGAATGCTGGCCGCCGGGGGCGCCAACACGCTGAACTGTGTGGTCGACGCGGATATCGACAAGGTGATGAAGCGCACCGCGCGCCGGCCGCTGGCCCGGGCCGCGGTGCCCACCCGCAACGCGCTGGTGTTCGGGCTGGTGCTGACGGTGGGTTCGTTCTTCTGGCTGTGGTGGACGACGAACCTGCTGTCGGGGCTGCTGGGCCTGGCGACGATCGCGTTCTATGTGCTCGTCTACACGCTGCTGCTCAAGCGCCGCACCTCGCAGAACGTCGTGTGGGGCGGCGCGGCCGGTTGCATGCCGGTGATGATCGGCTGGTCGGCCGTCACCGGCACCATCGGCTGGCCGGCCCTGGTGATGTTCGCCATAATTTTCTTCTGGACTCCGCCCCACACCTGGGCACTGGCAATGCGCTACAAGGACGACTACGAAGCGGTGGGCGTCCCGATGCTGCCGGTCGTCGCGACCGAGCGCCACGTGACCAAACAGATCCTGATCTACACCTGGCTGACGGTGCTGGCCACGCTGGCGTTGGCGCTGGCCACCGGCTGGCTCTACGCGGCGGTCGCCCTGGCGGCCGGCGTGTGGTTCCTGACGATCGCCCATCAGCTGTACGCCGGGGTGCGGGCCGGCGAGCCGGTCAAGCCGCTGCGGCTGTTCCTGCAGTCGAACAACTACCTGGCGGTGGTGTTCTGCGCGTTGGCGATCGACTCGGCCATCGGGCTGCCGCACCTGTTCTAGCCGCCGCCGTGCTCGGCGGTGGACTTAGGGGAGCAGCACGATCGATCCGGCGGTCTTGCGGCCCTGCAGATCCCGGTGGGCGCGGGCCGCGTCGGCCAGCGGATAGCGCCCGCCGACTTCGACGGTGATGTCGCCGCCGGCGATCGCCGCGAACAATTCCTCTGCCCGCCAGCTGAATTCCTGCCCGGTGCGGACGAAATGCACCAGCGACGGCCGGGTCAAAAACACCGAGCCGGCGGCGTTGAGGCGCTGCGGGTCGAACGGCGGGACGGGCCCGCTGGCCGCGCCGAACAATGCGAGCGTGCCCCGCACGGCCAGGCTGGCCAGGCTGGCGTCGAAGGTGGTCGCGCCCACGCCGTCGTACACCGCGGCCACCCCGGCGCCGTCGGTCAACGAACGAATCCGCTCGCCGAACTCGTCGGCGTCGTCGGGGTAGGAGAGCACCTCGTCGGCGCCGGCCTTCGCCGACATCCGCGCCTTCTCCGGGGTCGAGACCGTCGTGATCACCCGCGCGCCGAGCAGGTGGGCCCACTGCGTCAAGATCAGGCCGACACCGCCCGCACCGGCGTGCACCAGCACCGTGTCGCCGGCCTGCACCGGATACACCGATTTCAGCAGGTAGTGGGCGGTCAGTCCCTTGAGCAGCGCTGAGGCCGCGACGTCGGCGGTCACACCGTCGGGCACTGCTGACGTCAAAACCGCTGGGGCCGTGGCGAATTCGGCGTAGCCGCCGGAAGCCGCGGCGCTGACCACACGGTCGCCGACGCCGAACCCGTCGGCTCCCTCGCCCGTGGCGGCGACGGTGCCGCACAGTTCGGCGCCCAGGATGAAGGGCAACTGGCGCGGATACTGCCCCGAGCGGAAATACGTGTCGATGTAATTGACGCCGATGGCCTCGGCCTTGATCAGCACCTCGCCCGGCCCGGGCGCCGGCATGGGCGTATCGACGTAGCGCAGCACCTCGGGGCCGCCGGTTTCGCTGACTTCGATTGCGTGCATGTGCTTATCATGCCCGGGCATGAAGCTCGCTCGCCCGAACGTCTTTCATCCCCGCATCGTGCTGGCGGGGTCCGGCGGCGACCCCGACGACGCCGGCCTGGTGCCCGCGCTACGCCGGCGCGGCCTGCACGCGCGCTGGCTGTCCTGGGACGATCCGGAGACCACCCACGCGGACCTGGTGATCCTGCGGGCCGCGGCGGACGACCCGGACCGCCGTGACGAATTCCTGGCCTGGGCCCGGCGCGTGCGCCACCTGCTCAACCCGCCCGACGCGGTCGCCTGGAATTTCGATGACCGGTATCTGCGCGACCTCGAGAACGACGGGATCCCGACGCTGCCCGGCGGGACGGCACGGGCGGCGTTGATCTTTCTGGGCGGGGAGCAATCGCATGCCTGGCCGGACGAGCCGGATTTCGAGTCCTGGGACCTCGGCCACGCCGCGCTCGAGGCGGCCGCCGGCCGCGCCGGAATCGGCGTGTCCGAGCTGCTGTACGCGCGTGCCGACGTGGCCGGGGATCGGCTGGTGAAACTGAATCTCGTTGCGCCGCAGCTGGGTTGGCGCCACGTGGATGTCGCCACCCGCGAGCTCGCCCAGCGCCGGCTTGCCGTGGCGGTCGGGTCAGCCTGTGAGCGGCTCGGGCTCGGCCCGTTCTCGCATGGAAGCCCATAGCGCCGCGGTGGCCGCGGTGCATGCGGCCGCACCCGCCACGTGCAGGGCGACCAGTGCGGCGGGAACCCCGGTGTAGTACTGGGCGGTGCCGACGGCCGCTTGCGCGCACAGCAGGACGAGCAGCACCCCGAGCCGCAGCAACACGGGCCGGGTGGCATGCACGGCCAGCAGCCCGAAGCCCAGCCCGACGACCAGCGCCAGGTAGGCGACCAGCAGCGAGGAGTGCATGTGCACCAGGGTGGCCACTTCGACCTCGAGTCGTGGCACCGTCCGGGTGGCGCTGCGGTCGCCCGCGTGCGGGCCCGCGGCCGTCACCAGCGTGCCGGTGACCAGCACCGCCGCCAGGTCCACACCGGAGAGGGCGGTCAGCGCGCGCAGCGGCGTGGGGATCAGCACCCGCACCACTCCATCGTCGGGTTCGCCGATCTTGACGTAGAGCAGCACCGCGAGCCACACCATCGTCATCGACGTCAGCAAGTGGATGGCCACCGTCCACCACAGCAAACCGGTGCGCACGGTGATCCCGCCGATGACCGCCTGCGCCACGGTCGACACCGGCATCAGCCACGCATAGACCAGCACCTCGGGGCGTCGTCGGGCGCGGGTCACCGCGAGCACGGCCAGCGCGGCGGCGATGACCACCGCGAAGGTGACCATCCGGTTGCCGAACTCGACGGCCTGGTGGATGCGGGGCACCTCGGGGTGGGCCACCGGGACGAAGCTGCCCGGAAAGCACTGCGGCCAGGTGGGGCAGCCGAGCCCCGAGGCGGTGACGCGGACGATCGCGCCGGTGATGGCGATGCCGCCCTGGGTCGCAATGACGGCCACGGCGACCAGGCGCTGGACGCCCAGACTGGGATTGGGGAGCAGGTCCACCAGTCGCAGCAGCGTTCGTCCAAGCACGGCCCGATCCTAAGGCACCGAAAACTACATGGTGTAGTACGCCCCGGCGTCGCCGAGCCATCAACGACGCACGGCCGCGCCCGCGTGCCGTGCGCGGGGGTTCTGGGTCGCGAACGGGCCGACCGTCAGGTGAACCGGAACCAGCGCAGCGCGCTCAACGCTCCCAGCGCGCCCCACGCCGCCAGGACGACCACCCCGAACCAGTCCACCGACATGGTCATCGCCTGCGAGAGAGCCTCGGTGAGCGCGCCCGACGGGGTCAGCCGGGCCGCCCATTTGACCGCCGACGGGATTATCCCGGTTTCCACGGTCAGCGCGCCCAGGCCGGCGAAGACGAACCACATCAGGTTGGCGATCGCGAGCACGATCTCGGCCCGCAGCGTCCCGCCGAGCAGCAGGCCGAGGGCCGTGAAGGCCGCGGTGCCCAGCGCGATAACCGCAGCCCCCAAGGCCAGCGCGGTCGGGACGGGTCGCCAACCGAGCGCAAAACCGATGGCGCCCAACAGGATTGCTTGCAGAAACACCACCGTGACGACGGCTAGGGACTTGCCGGCGATGATGCCCCACACCGGAAGTGGCGTCGCCCCGAGCCGCTTGAGCGCGCCATAGCGCCGATCGAAGGCGACCGCGATCGCCTGCCCGGTGAACGCCGTCGAGATCACCGCCAGCGCCATGATGACGGGGGTGAAGGTGGCCGCCCGATGCTGCCCGAACGAGCCGAGCGGTAGCAGCGTGAGCCCGACCAGCAGCGTGATCGGGATGAACATGGTCAGCAGCAGCTGTTCGCCGTTGCGCAGCAGCAGCTTGAGCTCCAGGCCGAACTGCGCGGCAAGCATTTTCGGCACCGCGCTGGGACGCGGGTCCGGGGCGAAGGTGCCGGCGGGGAAGCGATTCGAGTGAGTTTCGTTCTGCATCAAGGCCGCAACTTCCTGCCGGTGAGGTCGAGGAACACGTCCTCGAGGCTGCGTCGCTCGACGCGCATATCGGTGGCCAGCACGTCGATCTGGGCACACCACGCCGTGACCGTCGCCAGCACCTGCGGGTCGACCGGACCCTCCACCAGGTACTCGCCCGGCGTCACCTCGGTGGCCTTGTATTCCTCGGGCAGCGCGGCGGACAACCGCGACAGGTCGAGCCGCGGCGGAGCACTGAACCGCAGCTGGTCCTTGGCCCCGCTGCGCATCAGTTCGGTCGGCGTGCCCGAGGCCACCGTCGCCCCGTTGTCGATGATCACCAGCCGATCGGCGAGCTCCTCGGCCTCCTTGAGCTGATGGGTGGTCAGCACCACCGTCACGCCGTCGCGGCGCAGCGCGTCGATGAGTTCCCACACCAGCAGCCGCGCGTGCGCGTCCATGCCCGCGGTGGGTTCGTCGAGGAACACCAGTTGCGGTCGCCCGACCAGCGCACACGCCAGCGCGAGCCGTTGCTGCTGCCCGCCGGAGAGCCGCCGGTAGGTGGTGCGCGCGGCGTCGGTGAGGCCCAGCGTGTCCAGCAGCCACGCCGGGTCGAGCGGGTCGGCGGCGTAGGCGGCCACCAGGTCGAGCATTTCTCCGGCGCGGGCCGCGGGGTAGCCGCCGCCGCCCTGCAGCATCACGCCGATCCGCGCCCGCAGCCGGGCGTTGTCGGCGATCGGGTCCAGGCCGAGCACCTCGATCGTGCCGGCGTCCGGGCGCACGAAGCCCTCGCACATCTCGACCGTGGTGGTCTTTCCGGCGCCGTTGGGGCCGAGCAGGGCGAGCACTTCGGCGGCGTGCACTTCCAGGTCGAGATCGGAGACAGCCGTGGTGGATCCGTAGTGCTTGCTCACGCCGCGCAGTCGCACCACTATCTCAGGTGTTTCGAGAACGTCCGAGCTCACGTGCGCCGCTCCTCCTCATCGCTTCGCTCTGCATCGTCGTCGGCGCGGCTCACGTGGAATCAGCGTAGGCGTCGTGAGCGGGGGCCGGCCGCGGGGTCGGGGCAGGCTGCGCGGGCGCCGCCGGGTCGACGACCGGTCGTCCGTCGGATTCGGGGCCCTGCATCGGCGGGGGCCGCCACGGCAAGCGGGTGTAGGTCAGTGCGATGAGCAGCACCACGATGACGGTGCTGGCCACCGTGGCATCCATGATCTGGAAGAGCGCGAACCGGTCGCCGTTGGCGGTCGGGCCGAAGATGCCGACGACGAGGCTGATGACGATCGCCGCCACCCGGAAGCCGGTGCGAGTCGCCCAGGCGGCCAGCGGGATGATGGCCCACAGCAGATACCAGGGCTGCACGACGGGAAACAGCAGCACCGTGATGCCCAGCGCGACGCCCAGCCCGCCGATCGGGTGCAGCCGGCCGCGGAAGACGGCCAGCAGCAACCACGCCACCATGATCGTGATGATCAGCACGCCGATCGCACGGGTCAGCCCCAGCACCGCGGTGGTGTGATCGCCCAGGCCCAGCAGGATGCCCACCTGTCCGGTGCCGAGCGCCAGTAGCGTCGGCGGCGACATCCAGCTGCGCACCACGTTGGCGGTGCCCAGCGTGTAGATCCAGCCGAAGCCGAGCCCGCTGGCCCAGCCGACGACGGCCATCACCGCCAGCGACAGCGCCGCCATGCCGCCGCCCGTCAGCAGCAGGGCACGCAGGTTTCCTCCGCGCCGGTAGGCCAGCGCCATCGTGACGAAGCCCAGCGCCAGCAGCGACGGGAGTTTCACCTGCGACGACAGGGTGATCAGGACGGCACCCGCCAGCAGCATGCCCAGCGGCTCCCAGTCGGGACCCAGCTTGATTGCCCAGCTTCTCCTCCCGCCATCGGCCGGCATCGTCGCTGGGCGTTTCCAGGAGTGGGGCAGCAGGCGTGGAGCGTCGACGCCCCGCAGCGCGAATTCGGCCCCGGCCAGCATCAGGCCCAGCATCAGCGCCTCGTTGTGCACACCGGCCACCAGATGCATGATCAGCAGCGGATTGGCCGCGCCCAGCCATAGAGCGCTGACCTCGGCGACGCCGCAGCGCCGGGCCAG
>NZ_JAICZA010000254.1 GCF_025933915.1 Mycobacterium sp. | reverse complement strand
GTGTGTGCTTTCTTAACCGTGACGGCGCGGACTGGCCGCGCGCGTCGGGAACACATGAAAGCCGCGGTGGCCGTTGCCCTTACGGCGCCGTGGACGCGCGTACCTGAGGAGGAACAAGATGACGGCTCATCGCGTGGTGGTATGGGCGACGGGCGGCATCGGCTCGATCGCCATCCGCGCCATCTCACGGCGTCCCAATCTGGAGTTGGCCGGCGTCTGGGTGCACTCGGACGACAAGGTCGGCAAGGATGCGGGCGAACTGGCCGGCGGCGAGCCGATCGGAATCGCCGCCACGAACGACGCGGACGCGCTGATCGGCCTGGCGCCCGACTGCGTCATCTACGCGGCCAGCGGCCCGGAACGCGATGCGCTGGCGATTCCGGACTACGTCAAGCTGCTCGAAGCCGGCATCAACGTCGTGACGACCAGCACCACGCGACTGGTCAACCCGCACGCCTACGAGCCCGCCGAGTGGCGCGACCAACTGGTCGCCGCGGCCAAGCAGGGCCAGGTGTCGCTGTATGCGTCGGGGATCGAGCCGGGCTTCGCCGCCGACTACCTGCCGTTGGTGCTGTCCACCCAGTCATCGTTCATCGAAAAGATCCACTCGTTCGAGATCGGCCTCTATGACGACTACGGGGTTCCCGACATCATGAGCGACGCGCTGGGTTTCGGCCGACCGCTCGACTACCAGCCCTGGATCAGTTATCCCGGCGCGATCGCCGGCGAATGGCAGGGGCAGATCCGGTTGATCGCCGACGCGCTGGGGGTCGAAGTCCAGGAAGTGCGCGAGGGTTTCGACCGCGCCGTCACCAACCGGACGCTGGAAGTCGCGATGGGCACCGTCGAGGCCGGAACATGCGGTGCGCTGCGAATGCAGGCGATCGGGGTGGTCGACGGCCGTGAGGCCATCGTCATCGAGCACGTCACCCGGCTCGCCCACGACGTCGCGCCCGACTGGCCGACCGGGATCGGCGATCTGTCCTATCGCGTCATGATCACCGGCGACCCCGACATCGACTGCACCCTGGCGGCGACGCTGAAAGATCCCCGCAGGGCCGGAATCGCGAGCATGACGTCGGGTGCGGGTGCCATGGTCGCCACCGCGATGCGTGTCGTCAACGCCGTGCCGTATGTCGTTGCCGCAAAGCCGGGATTGCTCAGTTCGGTGGACCTGCCGTTGACGATTCCAAAGCACGCGTTCGCCACATAATCTGCCCGAGTGACATTTAATCCCCTCGAGGAACTCACGCTCGGGCAACTGCGGCTTCGCACCAGCATGAAATGGCGTGCGCATCCCGCCGATGTCCTGCCGCTGTGGGTCGCCGAGATGGACGTCAACCTGCCGCCGACGGTGGCCGAGGCGCTGCGCGGGGCCATCGACAACGGCGACACCGGATACCCCTACGGTACGGCGCTGGCGGAGGCGGTCAGCGCATTCGCGGCGCGGCACTGGCAGTGGCATCACCTGGAGGTGAGCCGCACCGCGCTCGTTCCCGACGTCATGCTCGGCATCGTCGAGGTGCTACGTCTGATCACCGATCGTGGTGACGCCGTCATCGTCAATCCGCCTGTCTATGCGCCGTTTTACGCGTTCGTGGCGCACGACGGCCGCCGGGTGATCGAGGCGCCGCTCGCCGATGGACGAATCGATCTGAACGCCGTGGAGGAGGCCTTTTCCCGGGCCCGCGCGGGGGCCGACAAAGGCACGAAAGTGGCCTATCTGTTGTGCAATCCGCACAACCCGACGGGCTCGGTGCACACCGCCGAGGAGCTGCGCGGGGTGGCCGAGCTCGCCCGCCGATTCGGTGTCCGGGTGGTGTCGGACGAGATCCACGCGCCCGTCATCCTGCCCGGAGCGCGATTCACCCCCTTCTTGAGCGTCCCGGGAGCCGAGAACGCCTTCGCCCTGACGTCCGCCTCCAAGGCCTGGAATCTGTCCGGGCTGAAGGCGGCGGTGGCCATCGCCGGGCCGGAGGCGGCCGCCGACCTGAGCCGGATGCCGGAGGAGGTCAGTCATGGGGCCAGCCACCTCGGTGTCATCGCGCATGCCGAGGCATTTCGCAGCGGCGGCGACTGGCTCGACGCGACGCTGCGGGGCCTGGACGAGAAGCGGACGCTGCTGGGTGAGTTGGTCGCCGAGCACCTTGCGGGAGTGAAATATCAATGGCCGCAAGGCACTTACCTGGCGTGGCTGGACTGCCGGGAACTCGGCTTTGACGAACAAGTCACCGATGGCCTCGCGGTGGTTGCCGACCTGTCCGGGGCCGCCCGCTGGTTCCTCGATCACGCCCGGGTGGCGCTCAGCTCCGGCCACGTGTTCGGCACCGGCGGAGCCGGACACGTGAGATTGAACTTCGCTACGTCGCGAACAATCCTCATCGAGGCCCTGTCGCGTATGGGCCGGGCCCTCGCCGACGCTCGATAACGCTTGCACCACGGCCGTTGCGCTACGCGGAAATCTCCTCGCCGCCACGGGCCAAATTGCGGAACCCTTCGGCGGGCTCCTTCATGCCGAGCGAGAACGGCAGGGTGTCGAACTCGAACTTCATCGTCGCGCCGAGCCGGCGCAAGAAGCTGCGTTCCGGCGCCGCGACAGGAACGTGCAGCGCCGCGAGGTCGATGTAATGCGTCGACGTTTCGCCGATGCCGTCAAACACGTGCGTCAGCGGCGTGCACAGCTGGCGCATCGGCTCGTCGAGGCATTCCGCGACGGGATCGGTCATCAGCACGTATTCGGCAACCGGCACCAGGTTTTTCAGCATTCGATGCACCACGATGACATCGAAGCCGGCCAGTTCGACGTGGCGTTTCACCCTCTGATCCGCCACCTCGCCCACGTGCACGACGAACTTGAGGGACAGCTTCTCCAGCTGTTCGCAACTCGCACACTGGCAGGCGATGTCATTTTTCATCCGCTCCCGCCGCTCCAGGAACGACGCGCGCATCCGTGACAGCCGCTCGCACACCACCACTTTGGCGTTGGTGTCCGGTGCCCAGAAGAACGCAGCGTCGCCCTCGAGTTTGGCCAGCTTCAAACCCTTGCCGGCGTTGATGACCGACTCCAACAGGGCTGCGACCGTCAGCTGGGCATGGGCGAGGTGCGTCCGGTTCCACTGCATGTAATGCGTGTAACCGCCGATGTCGGCTATGAGTAGAACCGCGCGCCGAATTGCCATGAACAAGCCAGTTTAAAGGTCTCGGCGGCCGAGCTCAATGAATCTGCTACTAGACGAATGCGCGCCGGCGAGAGAGGCTAGCAGAGGTGCCGGTTCACCGGAGGAGCTGAAATGCATGTGCTGCGAACCCCGGACTTCCGATTCGAAAACCTGGAGGGCTACCCGTTCGTAGGGCATTACCTTGACGTCACGGCGAGCGACACCCGGCCGCTGCGCATGCACTATCTCGACGAGGGTGCGATCGAAGGGCCGCCGATCGTTCTGCTGCATGGCGAACCCACGTGGAGCTATCTCTACCGCACGATGATCCCGCCCCTGACCGACGCAGGGAACCGCGTGCTCGCGCCCGACCTGATCGGTTTCGGCCGTTCGGACAAGCCCAGCCGGATCGAGGATTACACCTACCAGCGGCACGTGGAATGGGTGATCTCGTGGTTCGAGCACCTCAACCTCACCGATGTCACGCTGTTCGTGCAGGACTGGGGATCGTTGATCGGGCTGCGGATCGCCGCCGAGCAGCCTGACCGTGTCGGGCGGCTGGTGGTGGCCAACGGTTTCCTGCCGACCGCGCAACGGCGCACGCCCCCCGCCTTTTACGCCTGGCGCGCCTTCGCGCGCTACTCCCCCGTGCTGCCGGCGGGCCGCATCGTCGGCGCCGGGACCGTGCGGCGGGTGTCCTCGAAGGTGCGGGCGGGATACGACGCGCCCTTCCCCGACAAGACGTATCAGGCCGGGGCCAGGGCGTTCCCTCAGTTGGTCCCCACCTCGCCCACCGATCCGGCGGTGCCGGCCAATAGGAGGGCGTGGGAGGCGCTGGGCCGCTGGGACAAGCCGTTCCTCGCCATCTTCGGTGCCCGCGATCCCATCCTCGGGCAGGCGGACACCCCGCTGATCAAGCACATCCCCGGCGCCGCGGGCCAGCCACACGCCCGCATCAACGCCAGCCACTTCATCCAAGAGGACCGCGGACCCGAACTGGCTGAACGCGTCCTGTCGTGGCAGCAGGCCTTGCGCTGAGTGTTCGCCAAACTTGGCTTTTGACAATATGTCTCGATAGGATGAGGCGGCTCGGGCATTGGCTCGGCCGGTGGTGATGATGCCGCCGCGATCGCTGGCGAGCAGAGTTGTGCGACCGCATCGAATGAGCCACGGCGTCTTCGAATTTCGCGGGATCAGCTCGTATTTTGGCTTGTGGAACGGGATTTGACTCAGCAGCACGGGAATGTCAGCGGGTCACCGCGAGTACGGCTTCCGCCAGCTCGGGACGGCACACCACGACGTCCGGCAGCTTCGGGTCCGGCTGGTTGTAGGCCAG
>NZ_JAICZA010000082.1 GCF_025933915.1 Mycobacterium sp. | reverse complement strand
GCATCTCGATTAGCGGCGCGATAGACCGCGACCTACTGGCCGTCCCAGCTCTCGGGCAGCATCGGCAGACGGGCGCCGTCACCGGACTCGTTGCCGGCCAACGTGATCAGGCCCGCCGCTCGCACGTCAGGCTTGGGCAGGGTCCCGGTGAACCCCTCTATCGAGCCACCAGATCCCGACGCCAGGGTCCGGTCGGGCAGGGTAGCCGTGACCACACCGGAACCATCGTCGGCATCGATGAATTCGTACCGGTATCCCGGATCGATGGCCGAGCGCGGACGGCGGCGTAACCGTCCCCGCGCCTGCTCCGACACCATCCCGCGCGCGGCCGCCGCGGCGCTCTGCGCGGCCGGCAGCTCCGTTCTGGTCCGGGTCTGCGCCTTCGAATCCATGCCCAGACCGAGGCCGCCCACCATGTAACCGAAGCCCTCGGCGCCGGTCACCGGGGCCGGGGGCGTGGGCGGCGCCGAGGGTGGCGCAACACTGGCGGCTGCGGTTGTCGGGGTCGACACCACCGAGGTGGCCGGCGCCACCGGGCTGGTCGGCGCCATCGGAGCCATCGCCGGCGCGGCCGAGACCATCGGTGGCTGCACTCCCACGACGGCGGGCTGCGGGGCGGCGACCGGGGCGGGGGCGCTCGCCGGCGCGGCCAGCCCGGCCAACCCCGCCAGACCCGCCAGGCCGGCCAGGCCGCCCAAGCTGTTGATCGACAGGGTCAGGCCGACCTGCAACAGCAGCGGCAGCTCCTGGAGAATGAAGCGCAGCGTCCTGATCGTCCAGTTGATGATCCGAAAGGTCTGCCACGCGATGAAGTAGTTCATCAGCGCCGGGAATGTGGACGGGTTGAGCAGACCCGACGCGTTCTGCTGGAGCCAGGCCGCGGCCTGGGCGTTGCCGTTGAAGAAGTTCCCCAGGTTTTGCAGATACTCCGACGGACTCCAGTTGGGCTGGCCCTGGCCCGGGATCTTCTCGCCGTCGGGCCCGAAGAGCATTTCCCAGATCTCTGCGGGCGTGGGCAACTGGAACGATCCCGTGCCGTTACCGCCGCCCCCGCCGGTCCCACCGCCACCGGTTCCACTTCCGGCTCCGGTGCCGGTTCCGGTTCCGGTACCCGTGCCGGTTCCGGTTCCGGTGCCCGACCCGGTTCCGGTTCCGGTTCCGGACCCAGTCCCGGTGCCGGTTCCACTTCCGCTGCCCGACCCGGCGCCGCTGCCCGACCCGGCGCCGCTGCCCGATCCGGCGCCGCTGGTCATTTGCACGGCTTCGGTCGTGACCTGGTAGGTGGTCATCGTGGTGGCCGCCTGAGTCCACATCCGCGCGTAGTCGGCCTCGTTGAGCGCAATCGGAATCGTGTTGATCCCAAAAAAATTCGTCGCCACCAAGGTCGCGTGCATGGCATGGTTGGCGGCCAGCTCCGGAAGCGTCGGCATCGCGGCCAGCGCCGCCGTGTACGCGGTGGCCACCCCCTGATGCTGGGCGGCCGCCTCGGCGCTCAGCGTCCCCGCCAGCTCCAGCCACGCCAGATACGGTAGGTGTGCGGCGACGTAACTCTCGGCGGTCGGGCCATCCCACACCCCGGCCGATCCGGTCAGCACCGCCGTCAATTCCGTTGCCGCCGACTGATATTGGGCGCTCAAAGACGCCCAGGTTCCCGCGGCCGCGAGTAACGGTCCCGGCCCCGGACCGCTGCTCAGCAACGTCGAATGCACCTCTGGCGGCAGCGCCATGAACACCGGCGCGGTCATCGTCAGCAGCCCGCGAGATACGTGGCCGCGTCCGCCGCATCGCCCGCGGCGTACCCGACGCCGGCCAGGCTCACGCCCAATCCGGCCCGGCCCAACACCTCGACGCCCGTGGCCGCCGCGGCCGTATGTTGGCTGCCCCTACCGCTGAAGACGGCGGCGGCCCCCAGCGATACCGGGTCGGCCGCCGGCGGAACCACAACCGAGACCACCGGCCCGGCGGCCGCATGTGCCGCGGCCAACTGCGCGGTGATCGCGTCCACCGCCGCGCTCGCCGCGGCCAGGCCCTCGGGAACAACTCGTAACGTCATAGCGGCCACTCCTCAGATCGGTTTTTGCCCAACAACGTGCCGGCTACGGTCGGCGGAGGCAGGCAGCCCACACCAAAGGCCACCGCCCAGGCGAGCAGACCGGCTAAGAACCCGAAACCCAGATGCCAGCCGGCCTTCTCGAGCAGCCCATTCGACGCCCAGGTCGACAAATGACCCCCGGCGCGCAGCCCGAACACCGAACTGACCAGTGCGACAAGGTGAATCGGCGCGGCAGCGACCGACAGCAACCACCGCCGCACCCGGACCGCCGGCAGGGAGCCGGCGGCGTACAACAACGCCGCGGCGGCCGCATAGCGACTGCTCCACAGCGGATCGCTCCACCCATGCATCGGCAACGTCGCGATCGACGAGGCCGCCCCGACCGCCAGCACCGTCTCGCGCCGGGCCGTCACCAGCGCCACCGCCACCAACAGGGTCAACCAGACCAGTCCACGGTGTCCGGGCAGGCCCAGTGGGATCCGGATGTCGGTGGAGGCGACGATCGTGGCGACCGCAAGCAGCGGGAAGATCGCCTCGCGGACGGCCATGAAACCGGCCGCGGGTCGTTGCATCACGGTCATCGGGAAAGCATAAATTGTCGACATCTACCCTGCCCCTCATTTGCGGTGTATTCACAGGATAAGATCCGAAAATGCGCAGCCTCACACGCCTGTGTCGGGCAGTTGCGGTCCTGGCCATCAGCGCTGGGGTCGCGGGGTGCGGCGCCTCCGGCACCGACAATCAACTCGTCGTGCAGGACAATCACCGCGTCGTCGATCGCTTCACCATCGCCCGGCTGCAGCAACTCCCCCAGGTGGAGATCGCCACGCCGCAATCGCACGGCGCCCAGGCCCAGAAGGGACCCACCGTGCGCTCGATCCTGAATGCCGCGGGCGCGGCCGGCGCCGGCAAGGTGCGGGTGGAAGGGCGGGACCCGGCCCAGACGCTGATCGCCGCCGAGCTCGACGATCAGACCATCCTCAGCTTCACCAAACGCAACACGCTCAAGCTCACGGGCGCAAAGCTCAGCCGCGATCAATGGGTCCGCGATGTCACCGCCCTGGTGGTCAACCCATGACCGGCGCTGTCGCGCTCGCCAGTGTGGACCTGCTCATCGGCATCGACGACACCGACAACCCCTATACGCCCGGGACCGGCCGTCGCGCCCGGGCCCTGCTTGGGGAGCTGGCAGCGGCGGGCCTCGGCTCGCCCGCCGGCGCGACTCGCCACCAGCTGCTCGTCGACGACCGGATCCCCTACACGTCCCACAATTCGAGCGCATGCCTGGCCTGGCGCAGCGCCGGCGGCGACCCACACGCGGTGCGAGCCGGGATCATCGAACTCGCCGGGCAGTTCTTGGAACGGGTCTGTCCACCCGATGCCGACCCCGGGCTCACCGTCGTCATTCCGGGGGACCTCGACGATGCCGCACGGTTGATCGAGTTCGGTCGCCGCGCCAAACGAGAGGTCTTGCATCCCAGCGAAGCTCGCGAACTTGCCAAGGCGCTCGGGGTGCATTTGTCGGGACACGGAGGCACCCGGGTGGGCATGACCGGCGCCCTGGCGGCAGTCGGCCTGCACCTCTCCGGCAACGACGGCCTGTTCATCACCCTGCCCGGCATCCGTAAGCTGCCCAACCACGCCACCATCGACACCGTTCGCACCCTGACACCGATCGACCTCGCCCGCGACGACATGCATCGCCAACCCGGGCCCGGTGAGGTGATCGATCTGGGCGACTGGGTGCGCCCGGTGCTGCTCGACGGACTGGCCGTGTTGCTTCTCGAGCCACCGCGTCAACACGATAGCGGCGGCAGAACATGGCGAACGGCGCCGCGCGCCGTGGTCAAAAAATACTGAGTGTTTCGACGCACGCGATTCGGGAGACCCTGACTGGAGCCATTGCAGACGTTCAGAGGAGATCCCGGTGGATCAGCACGCCAACCCCGATCCGCCCGCTGAGCCCGAGGACGCCCGAAAAACGACCGAGGAACAGCGCAAACTGCAGGAACGACTCGAGCACCAGAACGAAGACCTGGACGCGCCGGGCTTGCACCAGTCACGGCACAACACCCCCGACGAGAGCACTCGATAGCCTTCACCACGACCTTTGCATCCCAAGCGTTTTCGGCCTGTCGACGCAGCCCATCAGCTTCCGCTGTGCTCGGCGCGATCTCGCCGGTCGTGGGCGAGCGCCGCGGCCGCCACCCATGTCAGCGTCAGCCCGCCGAGGGCCGCCGCGGGAATGGCCCACACGCGTCGGGTCATCAGCGCATCATTGCACTGGCCGACGTAGTCGTCGCCCGACGTGAGAGGCGCGCCGGCGTTGCCCATTTGGCCGGTCGGTTTTTTCTCGGCGCTCGACGCTTGGGTCAGATCAGTGGTGAAGCCACTGCCGCATTTGACTTGCCAGCCGAACTGGTCGTAGGACTCGATGAAGACCGGGAACCGCAGCGCCAGGAGCCCGCCCGCCAAGAACACCAGCGCCGCGAAGACGATGAGCGGTCCGCGGTTGACCATGCGCCTGAGCCCCCTAGGTCATGCAAACATTGGCGAAAAGCAGCACCGGCCATGACACGATCGAGCCGAGGAACGACACCACCAAGTCGACGCCGTGCATGTCGTGCAGATGCGCTGTGTGGGTGCTCGACCAGATCACCCCGACGATCAGGTACGGCGTCCCCAGCAGGATGCCCAGGCCCAGCAATTCGGCGATCGTCAACTGATACTCGAGGACTTTGCGGATCCTGCTGAGCATGAGCATCCCTTTCGCGCGGGCGCTGCCGGGGTCGCGACCGGCCCACACCAAGCGATGAGGACCACCACATTCCGGCGCGCGGACCAGACGCTAGATATGTTAATTCCCATTCGGGGTATTTGGTAGTGCATCGCACCGATCGGGAGCGCTGGGCGACAGCCGTTCCGCGCGCAGATACGCTGCCGGAAAAGCATGTTCACCTCTGCGGATATACTGGTCGCGGCAGATACCGAACCAGCAAGTGTGGTGCTGTTCTCTGGATGGATAGACCTCTCAGCGACGTTGCCAGCCGCCGCCAAGCGCCTCGCGGGATGCCGCGGGCCGTCCCAGCACCGTCACTTCCATCAGACGCCGAACCGTGATGCTGGCCGACTGGCCAGTGTCGGGGTACACGAGTCGCCCGATGTCCACCGCGAGCGCAAACGCGGCGTGCACGGCGTATCGCGCGCGGCCGAGGGTGAGTTCCGGTCTGGCCGCTGCGGCGAGCCGGGCCCATGATTCGACGGTCGAGCGCTGAATGTTGTACAGCAGCACCGCATCCGTGTCGGGCAGGTTGTGCCGCTCGGTGTAGTAGACGCACGCGAGTTCGGGGTTGGCGAACGACCGGGTCACGTAAGCGTCGATGAGCTGCGCGAGCGCCTGCTCCGGATCGTCACCGGTGGCCAGAATGCTGGAGAGGTCACCGGAGAGTTGGTCGGCGGCTCGCCTGTAATAGACCGCCAGGATCGCGGCCTTCCCCGGAAAGTATTGGTAGATGCTGGCAACCGGTATGCCCACCGCCGCGGCGATGTCTTCCATCCCGGTCTCGCGGTAACCACGTTCGTTGAACAGGCGCATCGACTCGTGGAGCAGCAGTTCGTAGCTGCCGGCGGCGCTGGTCAGCGCCGACGTCCGCAGCGGTTCGAAGCCACGCCCGCGCTGCGCCGGCAATTCGGCCATCAACACCGCGGCCGCGACATCGGTGAGCGCCGCCCGGATCTCCGCATTACCGAGGCGCGATCGATGATCGGTAATGCTGCCGATGACGCTGAGCGTGGCCGCCGACAGCGTCCAGCGTTGCCGCGACGTGAGTTTCGGCCGCAGCCTGACCAGCGGCCGCTGCAGGCGCCGGTTGATCAGTTTGATCTGCTCGGCCAGAGCCCGCTGGTCGTCCCCGCGCAGATACCGGCCCTCCCACCGATATAGCCCGCCGGTGGTGCGGTTGACAATCGTGGTGTCGATCAGCGCACGGGTGAGCGCGCTCAGGACTTTTTCGGGATCGGCATCGGCGGGCACGTCGTCGGCGAACGCCGTGGCGTCAACCAGTTGCCGGCCCAACGCCAAGACGACATCGCGGAACAAGTCGTATTTGCCCTGCGAATGCCGGTACAGCGCCGCCGCGGAGATTCCGACCCGCGCCGCGATGTTTTCCATGCTGACCGCGTGGTAGCCCAGCTCGCTGAACGCATCGGTGGCGGCGCGGGCGATCTGGATCTTGCGGTCCTTCGGGCGCCGCTTGACATGATCCGCAGACGAGCGGCTAGCCGATGGCATACAGATCACCGTAGCCGCAGCGGCGGCTGACCGGACGATCGGTAGACGGCCAGGTTAGCGGTGACGGCCAGCAAGGTCGAGCTCCCGTGAACTGATGCGCCGGCGGCTTACTCAGGCGCGCCAGGTTCGCTGGGCCACCCGATAGAAGTTCCCGCCGAGCACGGCTTGGATGTCGCGGCTGTGCCATCCCCGACCCCGGAGGTGTTCGCCGAGTGACAAAAAGCTTTCCGGGGGCATCCATTGGATCGGGCCCCAGCGGGTATAGCTGTCATCGAACAGGTGGGATTGCGCTGTAGTTCGTCGTTGAAATCGGCGGCATCGAAGGAGAAGTCGGTGCTGACGCCGACGTGTTCGATGCCGACGAGGTCGACGGCGTATTCCAGGTGCCGTGTCATCGCATCGAGTGTGGGTGTGTTGGGTCCGAGGAAGATGCCGACACCGGTGATGCCGATGACACCGCCGGTTTGCGCGCAGGCCCGCGCCTGGTCATCGGTGATGTTGCGGGGGTGCTCCCAGAGCGCACGCATGCACGAGTGGCTGTAAATGACTGGGCCGCTGGATACCTCGCACATGTCGAGGCCTCGGCGACGACCGCACGGCCCCAGGCGGTGAGGCCGCCGTCGGTGCGGTCGAGGCAACCGCTGCCGGCGCGGTTGGCGTTGTTGTAGGTCGGCAACATGGTGCGCACTCCCAGGGTCGCCAGGTTGCGCACGTTCTCGAGGTCGTCATCAAGCGGGCGCGAATCTTCCAGGTCGAAGACCACGGCGATGCGTCCGGCCCGGGTCGCCGCATCCACCTCGCCGAGGGTGTCCGCCAAATCCAGGCCGGGATGGGCATCGATCGCGGCCCGATAGTGGTGCAGCAGCGCCACCGCATCGCTGAAGCCGTGCGGTGAATATCCCGCGTTGACCGAAAGCACAGTGCCACCGTCGTATTGGTAACGGGTCGACGGATCGACCTCGGTTGCGGTGTGGAGCGGCAGACAGGTGTGCTGGTCCCAAAGCAGTGTGGTCACGGATGGTCGACTCTCCTTCGACCTCTAGGGGGTTTCGCCTCGAGCGCGGAGTTCACGGTGTGCTCAGCCAGCTGGGCCCAAGGCTTCGGCCCCCGCGGGGACTGGGGCAGGTCGGCCAGCCGACGATGCCACCACCCGACATCCCACCATCGCTCCTGCTTGAAACCCACGCCCGGGAACACCCCCACGGGGGTGAAGCCCAGAGCTTTATGCAAACCGACGCTGGCGGGATTGGGAAGCGTAATAGCCGCATAAGCATTGATATAGCCCTGTGCGACAAGCAGATTGAGCAGCGCAGTGTAGATTCGGCGACCATGTCCTCGGCCGTGAATCGATGCGTCCAGGTACAACGAGACATCAGCGCACCAGCGGTAGGAATCCCGTGGCCGGTGCGGGTTTGCATAGGCGTATCCCTTGACGCTTTCGCCATCGGTGACGACCAGCCAGGGCAACGTCGGCAGCGTGCTGGTCATCCTCGACCGCATCTCCTCGACGCCTGGCGGCACCGCCTCGAAGGAAGCCGCCGTGTCGCGCACATACGGCAGATAGATCTCAGCGATGGCGCCCGCGTCCTCCGGCACCGCCATTCGTACCCTCACGACCACCGAAGGTTAGTCGGACAGCGATGGGTGGTGGCAGCCTTCCGGAAAATAATTTGGTCATTAGCGTTTCGACGATGCCGGTGTTCACTCGGGACGTTAGCGGGCTGCCGGGAATTGGCGCGCATCCTTCCGGAATCGTTCCGCTGCAGTTAACGTGGGACGTCGGCGTAGCTGACCTGTATTGCGAATAGGGAGGGCCAGAAACTGTTTTCCCGTTCGCGCCAGACGCCGGCCACCCCGGCCTGGTTCACTGCCGCACTCGATCAACAGCCCGAGCAGGGTGACGTCGAAGTCGACGGCTGCCGCATACACCTACGCACCTGGGGCGCCGAGGACCAACCCCCGGTGGTGCTGGTCCACGGTGGTGGAGCGCACTCGGGTTGGTGGGACCACGTCGCGCCCTTCTTTTCGCGTACCCACCGGGTGATCGCACTGGATCTGTCCGGGCATGGCGACAGTGGCTCACGCGCCAGCTACGACCTGCAGATCTGGGCAAGCGAAGTGATGGCCGCCGCGGCCGCCGCCGGGCCCGCCGGGCGACCGATCATCGTCGGCCACAGCATGGGCGGTTGGGTCGCTTCCACGGCGGCAATGCACTACAGCCAGCAGATCAACAGCATGCTGGTGATCGACTCGCCGTTGTGGGAGCGTGTGCCGGAGGAAGGGCGCCTACGCCGGCACAAACACACCGAATACCCGACGAGGGACGAGATACTGGCCCGCTTTACGGCCGTACCGTCGCAGGAGTTGATCCTCCCCTACGTCCGCCGGCACATCGCGGCCGAGTCGGTGCGCAAAATCGACGCCGGGTGGGTTTGGAAGTTCGACCCGGCGATATTCGGTGGCGAGTTCCTCGAGCCCCCACCCGCCGACGAGGAGTCGTTGGAGAGCATGCTCGCCGCAATGCGTTGCCGCGTAGGCTATTTGCGTTGCGAAGCCGGACTGGTACCGCCGGCCATGGCCGACCGGATCCGCTCCCTCCTGCAGCTGAGAGGCCCCTTTGTTGAACTGGCCGAAGCCGGTCATCATCCGATGCTGGACCAACCGCTCCCGCTGGTCGCGACGTTGCGCACGCTCCTGGAATTCTGGTCGATCACCTAAGCCCGTGCGCGGCGGGCCAGTTTCGCGGGCTGGTCGATGATCAGGGCCTTACCCTGTTGCCGAATCCAGCCGCGTTGGGTGAAGTCCGATAGCGCTTTGTTGACCGTTTCGCGTGAGGAACCGACGAGTTGAGCGAGCTCTTTTTGGGTGAGGTGATGCTCGACGCGCACCGGCCCCCCGTTGTTGGTACCGAACCGCATTGCCAGATCAAGGATTTGCTTGGCCACCCGGGCGGGCACATCGGTAAAGATCAAGTCGCACAAGGTGTTGTTGGTGTGCCGGAGCCGACGTGCCAGCACCCGCAGTAGCTGCTCGGCGATTTCGGGTCGTTCGACCATCCATGTCCGCAGGGCGTGGCGGTCCATCCTGACGGCTTCCACCTCGGTCAGCGTGATCACCGTCGAGGTTCTCGGGCCCGGATCGAAGAGGGCGAGCTCGCCGAACACGTCGCCGGGGCCCAGCACCGCGAAGACGGTTTCGCGACCGTCCGCTGTCTGATGACGGATCTTCACCGAGCCCGACAAGATCACGAAGAGGTCGTCACCCACCTCGCCTTCGACGAAGACGGTGCGCCTGCGCGGGAAGGTGACGTGCTGCAGGTGGCGAGCCAACGCGGCGACCGCATCAGGTGCAATCCCCTCGAAGATGCCGGCTCGCGCCAAAATATCGTCCACGCCGCCCCTTTCAACGCGTTCTGCACGGCGTTTGCGCGCACTAGGCGCTGCTCCGGTAGGGGGCGTCTCGGCTCGCGTCCTCGACCTTACACCAGGGTTAAATTCCGTAACGCAGCAGGTCGGGAGGCCGACGGCTAGGCGGCCGGCGTCGTGGCGGTCGACGCGATGGTGACTTCGGAATACAGGTTGCCACACGCATCGCAACGGACCTGATACTCGAGCTTGTCGTCGTCGCGCTCAAGAAAACTGTATTGCGCCCAGGCCATGCATCGCGGGCACCGTGCGTGACCGTGTTCCACTGCCATTCGCAACCCCCTACTCGCACAGATGCAGTGGAAGTACCCCGTGCAAAGCTGGTCTAATCACCGATTTGCGGGCCCGCGCCGCGGTGGCGCCCGACGGCTAGTAATTGAGCCCGGAGAACATCACCCGGCCGGGATCGTATTTCTGCCGCACCGCGGTCAGCCGGGAGAGGTTCGGGCCGAAGTAGCGCGCAGGCGGCTGGTTGGCCTCGATGTAGTTCACATAGCCGCCGGCCGAATACTGTTGCACCGCTTGGTGTGCGGTCCCCAGCCAGTTGGTCGCCGCCGCCGGATCGCCGGTTTCGACGTACCACTGCACCAGCGCCGACTGCCGGCGCCACGGAAACGCGGTGGCGCCCGGTGCGACCGTGGCGAGGGCGCCGTCGAGCGCGTGCATGATCGCCAGCATCCGGCCGGCGTTGCGGGGAAAGGCGTTGACCGCCGCGGCGATCCCCTGCGCCACGCCCGCGTTGACGGTGGGGAAGACATCGGATCCGCCGACGTACCCGAGCGGCGACGGGTTGAGGTTCCCGACCGCCAGGTAGTTCACCAGGTCCAGGTAATTGAAGGTGTGGTTCTCGGTGCCGGATGGCTGCAGTCCGACCGCCTGGGTGATGGCGGCCGCCGTGCTGCTTCCGGACCCGGCCGGCGAGGTCGCCATGATCCGGCAATGCGTGCCCATCCCGTCGACGGTGGCGTCGGCCAGCGCCCAGCTGTTTCGGTCGGCGGTGCGCAGCCAGTTCTGCCATCCGACGAGCACCTGCGCGAACGACTCTGGCGGGAAGGTGAGGTTGACGACGTCGACGTCCTTGGTGGGGAACGTGGCGAAGGTCAGCGAGGTCGTCACACCGAAGTTGCCGCCACCGCCGCCGCGCAGCGCCCAGAACAGGTCGGGGTTGCTGGCGGCGGACGCGGTGACCGCCTGGCCGCTGGGCAACACCACCGAAGCCGACGTCAACTGGTCGCAGAGCAGGCCCGCATGCCGGGACTGGGCGCCCAAGCCGCCGCCCAGCGCATGCCCAGCGGCACCCACCGACGGGCAGGTACCCGTCGGGACGCCCCGGCCGGCCGCGGCCAGCGTCCGGTGCATCGTGTACAGGCTGGTGGCCGGCGTCACCGTGACCTGTCCCGTGGCGGCGTCGTAGTGGGCATCCCCGGGCAGTTGGCGCAGGTCGAGCACCATGGTCCCGTTCGCGGTCGACGCGCCGATGTAGGAGTGTCCGCCACTGCGGGGAGCGACCTTGAGGTTGTGGGCGGCGGCGAAAGCCATCGCCTTTTGCACGTCGGCCGCCGACGTCGGGGTGACCACCGCCGCGGGCGTCGACCCGTTGTAGTTGGTGTTGAAAATCTGTTTGGCGCCAGCGAATTGGGGGTTATCCGGAAGTAATACCTTGCCGCCCAAGGCGGTGGAAAGACCTTCCCACCCCGAAGGCCTGGGATCGGCGACTGCCCGCGGTGAGCCGAGTACCGCTCCGGCGGCTAACGCTCCGACGGCGCCCCGCAGAAACGTCTGCCGTGAGATCTCACGCGCCACCGTCGGGCTCCCGGGACTGCCTCATGTCCCGAATTGTCGACCACGAGAATCGCGGTGCCGCATGACATGTCGGCGGTTGACCGAACCGTGCCCGAACCGTTACCCAGCGCCCTTGCCGTTGTCGACCCGATAGACGGCGCCATGGATCGCGGCCGCGGCGTCACTGGCGAGGAAGGCGATCACGTTGGCGACGTCGAGCGGCTGCATCATGCCGCGCGGTGAGGCGGTGCGCATGATGAGGTCGTAGTTCGGATTGTCGGGCGCGCTGAAGTGTTCGATTTGCGGTGTGAGCATGCCGCCCGGGCACACCGCGTTGACGCGCAGGCGATCCGCCGTGTACTCCACGGCCAGCGCCCGGGTAAGGCCGATCAGCCCGTGCTTGGCCGCGCAGTAGCCGGCCGAATACGCCTGGCCCTCGACGCCGGCGATGGAGCTGACGTTGACGATGTTTCCGCCTCGCTCCAGCAGGTGCGGCAGCGCGGCCCGGCAGAGAAAGAAGGGCCCGTTCAGGTTGACCGCGACGTCCTGCTCCCAGTCGTCGTCGGTCATCGACTCCGTCCGGCGCATCTGATGCTTCCCGGCGACGTTGACGAGAATGTCCAATCCACCGAACTCGCGGACGCACTGCGCGATCGCGTCTCTGCAGGCCGGCGCTGAAGCGATGTCCACCGAGGCGTATCCACCGCGCTCCACGCCGGCGAACACGTCGGCCAGGCGCCCGGCATCGCGAGCGATGCCGAAAACCGTTGCGCCCTGCCGGGAGAACAACTTGGCCGTTTCCGCGCCCAACCCCGACGAGACCCCGGTCACCAATGCCACTTTGTCCTGCAGCGCAGTCATGCCGGTTCTCTTCCTTTGTCGCGAGGTCGACGCGGACCAGAGCTAATACGTCGACCGCATCCGCACGACGCTACCCCGCAGAAGTACCAGTGGGGCAATCCGTCTCGGCCCCCGCCTGTCGGAGATGATCCGCTCGAAGCGCAAGCTCTGCTGGAGCCGGCGTGCCGTGACCATCGCGAGCAGGTTGAGCGCCAGCTTGCCCAGCGCGATACGGCTGGTGCGCTTCTTCCAGCTCGGCCGCGCGGAGCCCGCGCGGCGCCCGAAGTAGTAGCCGAGGCAGGTTGCCGTCGCGAGCGCGCAGATTGCCGCGATTACCGTCACGTGATGAGCGTCCTTTGCCGTCGTCGCGGAAAGGTCACGCACCGGCCACACTCCGGCCACCAAGTCGCGCTTCACCGGAATCGCGTAATGGTTGCTTTGCCCGACAACCCTCGACGAAGCCCCTACGATTTGGGTGTGGACGAAATGCCCCACTACACCGGCCCGATAGATCCCGCCAACCGCAACATCTTTGGTGCATGTATGGCGCTGGTCGGTTTGGGGTCGATGATGATCGCGACCCTGTTGCTGCTCACGGCCGAGAGCACTCCCGCTCTGGCGTTCAAACTCGAAGCCGGCTTCCTCCCGCCTTTGTCCGAATCCGCGGTGCAGTCAGCGCGGACCATGATCGTGATCGCGGCCGTGCTGATCGTCCTGTCGACGGCTTCGGCGCTCACCGCGCTTGTCTTTCGCTCGACCATCGCGTGGCGGCTGATCGGTGGCGTAACCCTGCTGGCTCTGTTCGTCGTCGGCCCGTTGCTTTGGGTCTGCTACGACATGGCCTTTTGAAGATGGGCCAGTGAACTCCGTACATCTGTGCTTGCTAGGTCTTGGTCAGCTCGGCGTATCGCGCGATGTGTTGGTCGGTGGTGCCGAACTCGTATTGGATTGCGGTGAGCCGCTTGAAGTAGTGTCCGATCGCCAGTTCCTCGGTCATCCCCATCCCGCCGTGTAGCTGCACGGCTTGCTGGCCGATGAGCCGTGCTGAACGGCCGATGGTGGCCTTGCCGACCGATACCGCACGGGCGCGGGTCGCCTCGTCGGCCTCGAGATTGAGGATCGCCAAATAGACGGCGGCGACGGACTGTTCGAGTTCCATATACATGTCGACCATGCGGTGCTGCAATACCTGGAAGCTCCCGATTGGCTGTCCGAACTGCTTGCGCTGCTTGCAGTAGTCGACGGTGTCCGCCAATACTTTTCGCATGCAGCCGACCGCCTCGGAGCAGATCGCCGCGGTGCCCTCGTCCCGTGCCCGGGCCAGTGATGACCACGCTTGGCCCTCCTCGCCGAGCAAGGCCTGAGGTGGCAGCCGCACATCATGCAATGCGATGTCGGCCGCGCGTCGGTCGTCGATGGTTCGGTACGGGTGAATCTCGATGCCGGCCGCGTCACTCTCGGTGAGAAACAACGAGATTCCGTCGGCGTCCGCCGTGCGGGCGCTGACCAGCAGGTGGGTTGCCAGCGGTGCACCCATGGCCATGACCTTGACACCGTTCAATACCCAGCCGTCACCGTCGCGGCGGCCTAGGGTTGTCACGTCCTGCCAGCGATCGCCCGAGTCCGGTTCCCCGGCAGCCAACGCCACCACGGCGGTGCCGGCGATGATCCCCTTCAGCGCAGCTGTCGCCGCCGGGTCGCCGGTGCGGCGCAACAATCCGCCGGCCACCACGACCGTATCGATGTAGGGTTCGATCACCAGTGCGTGACCGAGCGCCTCCGCGATAACCATGAGTTCAACTGGGCCACCGCCGATTCCACCGACATCTTCGGGCAGGGCGGCGCCCAGGATGCCCAGCTCGGTGGCAAAGCCGCGCCAGATGTCCGGCTGCCAACCGGCACCGGTCTTCGCGGCCGCACGGCTCGTCTCGAGGTTGTATCGCGCGGCGAGAAACTTCGCGAGCTCGTCCCGTAGGAGTTGCTGCTCGTTGGTCAGGTTGAAGTCCATCTACAGTCCCAGTGCGGCTTTGGCGAGAATATTCCGCTGAATTTCGTTGCTGCCGGCGTATATTGAGCCGGCTCGGTCGTTGAAATATCGCAGCGGTGCGACTGCCTGCCACGGCTCGCCGGTCAGGTATCCGCCGGGGGGCGGTTCGAAGTCGGCGATCGGGCCGCCGGGTGCGGTCACGTGCGGCTGGTAGGCCCGGCCCCGCGGTCCGGCCGCCTCCAGTGCGAGTTCGGTGAGTGCCTGGCTGAGTTCGGTGCCCAAGACCTTGAGCATCGACGACGCCACTCCGGGGTTACGGCCTCCGGCCGTCGCGGCGAGCACCCGGTATTCGAGGACCTCTAACACTTCGGCGCGGATACGCGCGTCGGCCAACTTGTGCATGAAGGCATGGTCGTCGGCCAGCCGTCCGTTGTCCGGCCCGGGCTGGCGCTTGGCCGCTTGACCGATTTCCTCGGCCATCACCTGCAGGCCCGGCGCTACCGCACCGCCGCCGCGTTCGAACTCCAAGAGATACTTCGCAACGGTCCAGCCGTTGTCGATGTCGCCGATGATGTTGGCTTTGGGCACCCGTACCTCGTCAAAGAACACCTGGTTTTGGATCTGTTCGCCCGAGGTCATCACCAGCGGCCGAATCGCGATGCCCGGCGAGGCCATGTCGATCAGCACGAAGGTGATGCCCTGCTGCTTCTTGTCCATGCGGGAGGTGCGTACCAGCGCGAACATCCAGTTCGCCTCGGCGGCGTGGGTGGTCCAGATCTTGCTGCCGGTGCAAACCAGATCGTCGCCGTCTGCCACGGCGGCCATCGACAGCGCGGCCAGATCCGAGCCGGCTTCGGGCTCGGAGTATCCCTGGCAAAAGAAGACCTCGCCGGTCAATATGCGGGGCAGGAAGTAGTCTTTCTGCGCATCGGTGCCGTACTTGATGATCGCGTGCGCGACCATTCGAATCCCCATCGGCGACAACGACGGCGCACCCGCGAGTGTCGATTCGCGGGTGAAGATGTAGTGCTGTGTGAGGCTCCAGTCGCAACCGCCGTGTTCGACCGGCCAGGCAGGCGCGGCCCAGCCCCGCTCGTGCAGGATCGCCTGCCACGCCATGCTCGCGTGGTGCTCGGCGTAGACGCTGGTCATCAAGCGTCCGGCACGCCGCAGCTCGGGGGTCAGCTTCTGGTCGAGAAAGGTCCGGACCTCATCTTGAAATGCACGGTCTTCTTTCGACCACAGCAGATCCATGAATTTCCCCGGCAGTGAGTTGTATCAGGCTAGTGTCCGCGTGAGTCTAGCTCTCGCCGCACCCGCGGAGGCCGTGGGCTCGGGTCCGTTCAAACCGTGCGCGACGTGTGGGAGGGTGGGCAGAATGGGCCGACCCCGCGATTTCACAGAAAGCACTGTGAGGTGAGCTCAGTGGTGCCGATACCCAACGCCGGACCGATCGAAGCCCCCGGCGCCTCAATCCATCTGGCGGTCGTCGACGCTGACGTTGTCGATCTGGCTGTCGCGACATGATCGACACCGCCGCGCTGCAATCGTGGATGGATGAGCGCGGGCTCGGCGCGGGCCCGCTGCGCGGCGTGCGGGGCATCGCCGGCGGAAGCCAGAACATCATGGCCCGCTTCGAGCGCGACGGACGCGAGTACGTACTGCGCAGAGGCCCCCTGCATCCCCGGCCGTACAGCAACACCGCGATCCTGCGCGAGACCCGGGTGCTGGCCGCCCTGGCGGCCACCGACGTGCCGCACCCGCGACTGATTCAGGCGTGCGACGACCCCGCCGTCCTGGGCGGGTCGGTGTTCTATCTGATGGATCCCATCGACGGATTCAACGCCAGCGTCGAACTACCTCCGCTGCACGCCGGGAGCGAAAGCGTGCGCCGTGGCATGGCTTTCGCGCTCGTTGACGCGCTGGCCGCCCTGGGCGCCGTGGACCATATCGAGGTCGGATTGGCGGATTTCGGCAAACCCGACGGATTTCTGGAACGGCAGGTCCCGCGCTGGCGTGCCGAACTGGACTCCTACCACTCGCCGACGTTCACGCCGCAGATCCCAGATGTCTCCGCCGTCGCGGACTGGTTGACCGCGCGACAACCAGCCCGCTGGACGCCCGGCATCATGCACGGCGACTACCACGCTGCGAACGTGATGTTCGCTCGCACCGGCGACACCGTGGCCGCGATCGTCGACTGGGAAATGGCGACCATCGGGGATCCGCTTCTCGACCTGGGCTGGTTGCTGGCGTCCTGGCGGCTACCCGACGTCGAAGGCGTGTTCGGCGGTCCGTTCGCGCGGTCTGCGAACCTACCCACCACTGCTGAACTCGCGCATCGGTACAGCCAACAGACGTGCCGTGATATGACCCACCTGCGCTGGTACACCGTCCTGGCCTGCTTCAAGCTCGGCATCCTCCTGGAGGGAACTTGGGCGCGGGCGCACGCCGGTAAGGCCCCGATGGAAGTCGGCGAACAACTGCACAACACGACCCTGCGTCTTTTCGAGCGCGCAACCGCACTGCTGGAGGAATCCTCATGATCGACTTCACCATTCCCGATGCGACCGCGGCCCTGGCCGCCGAGATCCGTCAGTTCGTGATCGACGACATCGTCCCGTTCGAGAGGGATCCGCGGCTGACCCAACACGGACCCACCGACGAGTTGCGGTCCGAGATGGTCGAGCTTGCGCGCAACCGGGGTCTGCTGAGTTTCCAAGCGCCGCTGCGGTTTGGGGGACGCGAGCCCTCACACGTCGACCAAGCGGTTCTCTACGAGGCGGCCGGCTGGTCCACGCTCGGTCCCGTGGCGCTGAACTGTGCTGCCCCCGACGAGGGCAACATGTACCTCTTGGCCAAGATCGCCAACGACCAACAAACCGAAAGTTTTCTGCGCCCGGTGATCGATGGGCACCAACGCTCGGTGTTCGCCATGACCGAACCCGACGGCGCCGGCTCCGATCCCGGACAACTCAAAACTACCGCGGACTTCGACGGAACCCAGTACCTCATCAACGGCCTCAAATGGCTCATCACCGGCGCGGCGGGCGCCAAGACCTGGATCATCATGGCCAACGTCACGGACAACCCGCACGGTGCCAGCGGCCCGACGCTGTTCCTCTGCGAGGGCGATACCCTTGGCATCGAGATCGAACGCATCATGGACACGATGGACCGCAACTATGTCGCAGGCCACGGCGTCGTCCGACTCAACAACGTCGCGCTCCCCGCGTCCAGCGTGCTCGGCGAAGTCGGACAAGCCTTGCGCTACGCGCAGTTACGGCTCGCTCCGGCCCGATTAACGCACTGCATGCGTTGGCTGGGCGCTGCCGAACGCGCCCAAGCGATCGCGATCGACCATGCGCGCGTCCGTCAAGCCTTCGGCAAGCCGATCGGAGAGCACCAAGGCGTGTCGTTCATGCTGGCCGACAACGCAATTGCGCTGCAGAATTGCCGCCTGGCGATCTGGTGGGCGTGCTGGATGCTCGACCAAGGCGCCAAAGGGCGCCATGAAAGTTCCATGGTCAAGGCAACGGTGTCCGAGCAGCTCTACCAAGTGGCCGACCGCTGCGTGCAAGTTCTCGGCGGCATTGGCATCTCCGATGAAACCCCGGTGGCCATGATCTTCCGCGACATGCGCGCCTTCCGGCTGTACGACGGGCCCACCGAGGTCCACAAGTACGCAATCGCACGAAAGCTTTTGAGCCACAACGGGAGCCGCTCGTAGGGATTGCGATGGACAGCCCGGTACGTGCGTCAGTCAGTCAGTCGAAGTGTCGATCGACGTCCATCCGTTGGTGAAGTACGCGCACCACATCGATCACATCGCCGCGGGCGATCCGGTAGTACAGTGTGTGCGCCCCGGCGGCGTGCTTCCGGTACCCGGGCCGGATTTCGTCGCAGGCCTGTCCGATCGACGGATTGTCGACCCGCTCGACGGCATACTGGATTTCACGCACATATTCTTCGGCTTGATCGTCATCCCAGCGCTCACGGATGCAGTCCCAGATGTTCCAAGTCGGCATGTGCGGTAGGTGAAAGTACATACCGGTTCATCGGTGGCGAGGGTTTTCGCCTCGCTCGCGTGCAACGAATTCATCGAAGTCGAATAGTCTCGACTCGCCACTTTGTTCGCCAGTAACCAGTGCCTGGCGCAATGCGCCCAATCGGGTCTCACGATGCTCGAACAACCGCAGAGCGGAGCGCACGACATCGCTGGCCGACCGGTAACGGCCCGACGCGACCTCCTGCTCGGTGAACGCGCGGTGATGGTCATCGAGGCTAGATGACGTGTTCCTAACACACCGAGGATACGAACTATTGGTATCTGCGGTCAGGGCACTCGTTCAGACGGCAGCGTGACACGGGTGCCGGCGCGCACTAGCCCGCGATCGCATCCCGCATATCGAGAACGGCCATATCCGCCGCTGCGCGCCCCGCTCCCCAGCCGGCAACATCGGACGCTGATACCGAGCGAGGCGTCACCGATGGGAACATTCGATCGGTAAGCTCATCGGCCGCCCGACTGTTAGCCGCCAGCACGGGAAGTAGTCGACCGTCCCGCTGGACCTCCGCTGTGACCGATGCGCTGGCGCTGTCCAGCCGTTCGCCGATGCGCTGGGCATAGGCGACGAGGAACGCTTGGCGGAATGATCTGGTTCGTGTGTGCCTATTGCTGCTCTGACGACGCCCGGCATTGAGCATGGCCCGGTTGGCTTGGACGAGCAGCGAAGTGGTGAGCAACTCGACCAGAGCGAGGTCGGTTTCGCAGCCGACGACGGTAACGAACCCGAGGCGCTCTGCCCACACTGCGCGACAACGATTGGCGTGGCTCACGGCTTGCACCAGCGTTGCCTTGGCGGTGGCGTAGGGGTTCTCGATCCAGATCCGTCGCGCGGCTGCCACCGGCACCTCGCCGCGGTCGTGGTGCGTCAGCGCTTCTTGTAACGAATAGCGACTCATCAGGTCTTGGGCCTTGGCCGAAAGGGCCTCCGCTTCGTCGGTGAACTCGGTGGCTTCAGCCTTCGCCAGCAGAGCGCGCACCTTGCCGAGAGCCTTCTCGTCGACCCCGTTTACCGTCGCCGGCGTGTGCCGATGCGCCCCGGGCAGCGGCAGAATCTCCTCGAGCACGGGCAGTCTGCCGAGGAGATTCAACAGTTTCAGGACGACGGTCAGAGCCATGCGCTGGCCGACCGCGTTCGACTCCGCCCAGCGCCACATCTGTGGCGTTTGTGCATGGACATCGACCGCCGCCGAAAGCGCGACGATCTGGGCATGCCAATTCGGATGCAGCGTCGCGACCGCATACCGCCGAGACTCCCGCACGATGGCCTCATCGAGGTAGCGGACCTCGGCCGCCTGCAGCTTGCGGCGTGCGACCTCGTGCACATCGGACGGCAACCAGCCGTGCTCCCACGCCGCTCTGATGGCCTCGTTCATGGCGAGGTCGGCCGCGACGTCCAAGTCGCGCGGGAACGTCCGGTACTCCTCGAGTAGTTCGGCGGCGTGCCGCGGCGCGTGATCGCCGGGACACGAAGCGGCCGTGCTCAACGCCACGACGAGGCGCTCAAGGAGCAGCACCCGGTCCGGCCCCGTGTCGAAGCCGATGCGCTCTCGCTCGGTGGCCGCCCGGCGTCGACTCCTGTGTTTGGCCGCACGCTTCTCGCGGTTGCGTTTGCTCATGTACCGGATTCTTGCGAAGGGGTCCGACAATATTGCGGCAGGCGCGCCGCGTACGCCGTCCATGACGGAGGTGCGCGTCCAACTGGACCGACAGCCTCCGTCGACGCTCTCACCCTGCTCGCACAGTGCGTCGGTCAGCACGTCACACAGGTCGCCGATGGAGCCGGCCCTGTCCTGCACGCGTTTGCGGGTGAACCCCGCGTTGGCCAACTTGCGTCGACGCAGAATGGGGATCGTCGATATCGATCATCGTCGGCACCGGTTGGACGTGATCGCCGCGGATCCCGCCGGCGTTAGAGAACGAACGCCTACTACTGCTACCGCCGTCACCGCGCCATGTTGGCAAACCGCGACAAATGCAGCTGGTGCGCGACGGTGACAGTCTTGGTCGGGCCGTTGCGGTGTTTGGCGAGAATGAAATCCGCCTCTCCCCCGCGCGGGTCGTCGCGTTCGAACGCGTCCGGCCGGTTCAACAGGATCACCATGTCCGCATCCTGCTCCAATGAGTTGTGCACGCTGATGCCGTTGGCGACGAAATTATGTGTACCGCTTACGGTCCCATCGTAGACGTCTTGTTCCCCAAGGCTTGCAATCTCGACAACCGTGTCCCAATACACATCGCTGGTTGCCAACGTATGAATTTCACGGTCATCGATTAACGCCGCAGCACGATGCAGCCTGGACCGACTCGGCGAATGCTTCCACATCGTCGATCCGCAGAACTGGATTCCCATCACCGATGCGAACTGACGATGGGTTATCTCCCTGACAGACAGAACATTTCGGACCCGCTTCCAGACCTCTCGGGGCACGGTGTCCAGGTTTGGGTCGCGGACCAAACCCTCCAGCTGAGCCAGGACCTGCTGCGCGGCCACCGCTTTCGCGCCGTACAGTCCGACATGCTGAAGGAACCGGACTTGATTCTGCGCCCCGTAGATATGCAGATGCCACGAGTCGCGGTAACCAACCTTTTGGGCACGCTTGATCCGAGCAAATACGCCCACTCGCAACAGCAATTGCGCTACATCGTCGATGAGCCGTCGACTGGTTGACGCATAGAAGATCCGCCCCTGACCAACCTTGGCATCCCACCGAACCGAGCCATCCGTCGCCCACAGGTGGCGCAGGAACAGCGCCACCTGGTCGTTGGGTGCACGGAAAACGGTTTCCGGCACATACTTCTCGTAACTGCGCTTTCCGAACAGGCCCAACCCGTCGAGCCAGGCTGCGATCGGATTCCGCTTGCCATGGGTCAAGCGCTCCGGCGCCGGCAGTCGCAGCGTCGTGACTCGCGCCGCCGGATACTCG
>NZ_JAICZA010000026.1 GCF_025933915.1 Mycobacterium sp. | reverse complement strand
GGGGTGAGCCGGTGCCGGCCGGGTCGGCCGCCGCCAGCGCCGCGGCCAGATCACCAGCCCTGGCCCAGCGGTAGATGACATTGACGAAGCCGTCGTCGGGCTCGCGACTCGGGGCGATCCGGTGCGTCTGCTCATCGGCGCGCAGCGCCATCGACAGCCTCGACGTCTGCTGCAGCGCCCGCCGCAATTGCTGCGTGGGGGCGTCGGCCGCAAACGCCGCACCCGGCCCGTCCCCGCCTCGGCTTTCGTACAGAACCGACGAGATCACCGCCGCCAGCTCGGCCGGCTTCAATCCCGACCACGCGCCACTGCGCAGGCATTCGGCGACCAGCAGGTCGCTTTCGCTGTAGATGCGCGCCAGCAACCGGCCGGCGTCGGTGACGCGGGGATCACCGTCACGCCCTTCGATGAACTCCCGCTCGGTGAGCAGCCCGACGATCCGATCGAAGGTTCGGGCCAGCGAATTGGTCGCTGCCGCAACATTTTTCTCCAGCTGCGCGTTGTCGCGTTCGATCCGCAGGTAACGCTCGGCCTGCCGGACCTGTGCTTCCAGGCCGGCCGTGTTGTGCGACGGGTGCCGGCGCAGCTGTTCGCGCAAGGACGCCAGCTCCGGGTCGTGAAAGGCGCCGTCGGCGTCCCCGCGCCCGCCGCGGTGCCTGGCCGGAATAGTCAGCCCGGCGGCCGCCGACCGCAGCGCCGAGGCCAGATCACGACGGACCCGTGGCTGCCGGTGCTCGACCCGCTTCGGCAGCGACATGGAACCGACCGGCGCGGTCACGCCCGAATAGTCGGCCGAGGAAATCCTTCCCGCCCAGCGGTTTTCGGTCAGCACCAGCGGGCGCGGATCGGAGCTGTCGCGGGCCGATTCCAGCACCACGGCCAGCCCACCGCGCCGGCCGTGGGTGATGTTGATGATGTCGCCCCGGCGCAGCGCGGCCAGCGCGTCGCTGGCCGCCTGCCGTCGCTGCAACCGCGAGGCACGTGACTGCGCGCGCTCCATCTCGGAGATGCGCGCACGCATCCGGGCGTAATCCAGGATCGGCGCCTTGGATCCGCCCAGCTCGGCGGCGATCTCGGCGAGCATCGCGGTGCCCCGCTCGATCCCACGCACCAGCCCGACGACGGAGCGGTCGGCCTGATATTGCGCAAATGACTGCTCGAGCAACCGATGTGCCTGCTCGGGCCCCATCTGGTGCACCAGGTTGATCGTCATGTTGTACGACGGGGCGAACGAACTGCGCAGCGGGAAGGTGCGGGTGGAGGCCAGCCCGGCCACCGCGGAGGGTTCGGTAGTTTCCTCGCTGGGGTTCCAGAGCACCACCGCGTGGCCCTCGACGTCAATGCCGCGCCGCCCGGCGCGCCCGGTCAGCTGCGTGTACTCCCCCGGCGTCAGCGCCACGTGCTGCTCGCCGTTGAACTTGACCAGCCGCTCGAGCACCACGGTGCGGGCGGGCATGTTGATGCCGAGCGCCAGGGTCTCGGTGGCGAACACGGCCCTGACGAGCCCGGCAGTGAAGAGTTCTTCGACCGTGTGCCGGAAGGCGGGCAACATGCCGGCGTGGTGGGCGGCCAGACCACGCAGCAGCCCCTCCCGCCACTCGTAGTAGCCGAGCACGGCCAGGTCGGAGTCGGCGAGATCGCCGCAGCGATGCTCGATCACCTCGGCGATCTGCGCGCGCTCCTCCTGAGTGGTCAGCTGCAACGGGGAACGCAGGCATTGCTGGACGGCGGCGTCACAGCCGGCCCGCGAGAACACGAACGTGATCGCCGGCAGCAGCCCCTCCGAATCCAGGGTCGCGAGCACGTCCGGGCGCCCCGGTGTGCGGTAGAAGCGGGGCCGGCCCGACCCCGCCGGTGAACGCCCACGTCCGGCGCTTCGCCGCGGCTGCCAATCCGACATGCGATCCGCCTCGCGACGATGCGCGATGTGCCGCGACAGATCCGGGTTGACGCGCGGCTCGCGGGCGACACCCGGTTGCGCGGGGGCTTCCGGATTCCGGTAGTCGAAGAGGTCGAAAAGCCGCTTGCCCACCAACACGTGTTGCCAGAGCGGCACCGGCCGGTGCTCGTCGACCACGACCGTCGTATCGCCGCGCACGGTCTGGATCCAGCCGCCGAACTCCTCGGCGTTGCTCACCGTCGCCGACAGGCTGACCACCCGCACCTCGTCGGGCAGGTGCAGGATCACTTCTTCCCACACCGGCCCCCGCATCCGGTCGGCCAGGAAGTGCACCTCGTCCATCACCACGTACGAAAGTCCCCGCAGCGCAGGCGAATCCGCGTAGAGCATGTTGCGCAGCACTTCGGTCGTCATGACCACCACGGGCGCGTCGGCGTTTACCGACATGTCCCCGGTGAGCAGGCCGATGCGGTCGCGGCCGTACCGCGCCGTCAGGTCGGTGTGCTTCTGGTTGCTCAGCGCTTTGAGCGGCGTGGTGTAGAAGCACTTGCCGCCGGCCGCCAGCGCCAAGTGCACCGCGAATTCGCCGACCACCGTCTTGCCGGCTCCGGTCGGCGCGCAGACCAGCACCCCGTGGCCGCGTTCGAGCGCCGCGCACGCCCGATGCTGAAAACCGTCGAGCGCGAAGGGCAGGTCGGCGGTGAACCGGGTGAGCTCGACCAGCTCCGTCACGCCGCTGCCCCGTTACGCGAGGGTGCGCAGTTGTACGTCAACACCGGCGTGTCGCTGTGCAAACACGCACCCTCGCGCCAGAAAGACTCAGGTGACATCGTCGTGTTGCCCCGCGGTGACTGAGGGCTCCGGTATCGCGGTGGGCCGTTCGATGACCGATGCTTCGTCGTCGGGGACCACCGCCTGGGCTTCGCGCTTGGCCTTGCGCTTGTCGTGGAGCCGGGCGATCTGGATGGCGAACTCGAGGAGCACGGACAGCGCCAGCCCGAGCGCGGTCATCGAAAACGGATCGGATCCGGGCGTGAACACGGCCGCGAACACGAACATCGCGAAGATCAGACCGCGCCGCCACGACTTGAGCCGCTGGTAGGTCAGCAGCCCCACCGTGTTGAGCATGACGATCAGCAGCGGGAATTCGAAGCTGACGCCGAACACCACCAGCAGGTTGATCAGGAAGCCGAAATACCGGTCGCCGGACAGGGCGGTCACCTGCACGTCGCTGCCGACGGTCAACAGGAAGCCCAGCGCCTTGGACAGCACGAAGTAGGCCAGCGCCGCGCCCGCGCCGAACAGCACGACGGCCGGCACCACGAAGGCGACCGCGAAGCGGCGCTCCTTCTGGTAGAGCCCGGGGGTGATGAAGGCCCACAGCTGGTAGAACCACACCGGGCAGGCCAGCACCACCCCGGCGGTCAGGCCCACCTTGAGCCGCAGCATGAACTGGTCGAACGGCGCGGTGGCCAGCAGCCGGCATTGCCCGTCGGCACTGATACTCGCGCGCGCCGACTGCGGCAGCGAGCAGTAGGGATGACGCAACCACTGGCCGAGGCTTTCCAGCCCGAAGATCGAATGCGAATACCAGACGAACCCGAAAATCGTGGTCAGCACGATCGCCGCCAGGGAAATCAGCAGCCGGGTGCGCAGCTCGGTGAGGTGGTCGACCAGCGACATGGTCGCATCCGGATTGGTGCGACTGCGTCTGTTACGCGGGTTGAGGCGTTTCAGCACGCCGGAAGTGCGCGCTGAAGCCTTGAATACTTTCACGATGCTCGTCTAGGGCTCGGTCAGGGCGCTCGGGCACCGCGACGATGATGGCGGCTACGCGGGGCGTGCTTCGCTGTGCCCCTGCTCGCTGGGCGCCGGAGCGTCGACGCGCTGCGACTGCACGGGAGCGGGGTCCGCCGCGGAGGCGTCACTTTGGGTCCCCAAAGCCGATGTCTCCGGCTTGTTCTCGCTCTGCATTTCCCGGATCTCGGACTTGAAGATCCGCATCGACTTGCCCAACGAACGCGCCGCGTCGGGGAGCTTCTTGGCGCCGAACAGCAAGATCACCACGACCGCGAGGATCGCCCAGTGCCACGGACTAAGACTGCCCACTTTGATTACCTCCAGACGTTCACCCGATGCTACCGCAGCAGCGCCGCGTGCCGGTGGGCCCGCGCCGCACCGCGGTATGCCATATCGCCTGGACTTTTAGGGGCTCAGGGCGTCATAGGACGTCACGGCGGCCGCCGCGGCATCCCGCACCCGCTGCGCCAGTGAGCCCGGTGCCAGCACCTGGACGGCGGGCCCCAAGCCCAGCACCAGCCGCGTCATCCAGTCCTCGGACGCGTAGGTCATCACCGCCTCGCAGGATCCGTCCGGCAACTCGCGCACGTCGCGCATCGGGTAGTACTCGAACATCCAGGACGCCGCGGGCGCCACCCGCAGCGTGGCCAACGGCAGCGACGGATCGCCGTCGAACAGCGAGGTGTCGGGCGGCGCGTGCAGCACCGGCTCGGGCGGCGCGGCGGGCTCATCGAGCTCGCTGGCTTCCACGATCCGGTCGAAGCGGAACAACCGGACCCCGTCGGCCTCGCGCGACCAGGCCTCCAGGTAGCTGTGGCCGCCGATCAGCAGCACCCGAATGGGATCGACGACCCGGCTGGTGAGTGTGTCGTGTGACGCGGAGTAGTAATCAAGGGCCAGCGCGTGTCGCGACTGCACGGCCGCGCGCACCGCGGCCGCGGCCCGACTTTCCACCGGCGCAGGCTCGTCGACGGCCGTCGCCGCGTGCGTGGCGTCGTGTCCGACGGCCCCGGCGGCGTCCTCGATCTTGGCGATCGCGCTGCGCGCGGCTTCGGGGTCGACGACGCCGGGGATGTCGGCCAGCGCCCGCAGCGCCACCAGCAGGCCGGTGGCCTCCGGCGAGGTGAGCTTGAGCGGGCGGTCGATGCCGGCCGAGAACGTCACCTCGATGGTGTCCCCGGAGAACTGGAAATCGATGAGGTCACCCGGGAAGTAGCCGGGAAGCCCGCACATCCAGAGCTGGTTGAGATCCTCTTCCAGTTGTTTGGCCGAGACCCCGAGATCGGCGGCGGCCTTGGCCCGGGTGACCCGCGGGTTGGCCTGGAAGTACGGGACCATATTCAGCAACCGGACCAGGCGGGCGGAGATCGGGGTCATGTGGACACGCCCGCATGACCCCGCAACCGGGCCAGCACGTCGTCGCGCAGGGACGGCGGCTCGAGCACCAGGGCGTCCGCGCCGTAGCCGGCGATGTCACGTGCCAGCTGGTCGGTGGATCGGATGTCGAGTTCGATCACCTCGCCGTCGCGATCACCCAGTTGCCGCCCGCCGACGGGCCTGCCTGCGCGGCGTAGCGCGGTGGCCCGCCCGTCGGCCACCCACACCGTGGCCGGCCCGCCGGGCGGCGTCGCTGAAACCTCCGTGACCGTCTGGGCCACGATCCTGCGCAGGTCGATCCCTTCGGGCACGGTGACCGCGCCCGGCGGGTCGATCGGTGTGACGTCGGGACCAATCCGGGAGAGCCGGAAGGTGCGGGTGGCGTCGCGGTCGCGGTCGTGACCCACCAGATACCAGCGGCCCTTTTCCGTGACGACGCCCCAGGGTTCGACGGTGCGGGTGGCGTACGGCTCGGTTCGTGACGGCCGATGCGGAAACTGCACGGCCTGCCGGGAGTCGATGGCGGACAACAGGATTCCGAGAACGTCTTCCGAGCCACGCAGACCCGGCACCCCGGCCGGCGATGCGATGGCGACCGGCGCGTCGGGATCGACGTCGACGCCGGCCGCGCGCAGTTTGAGCAGGGCGCCCTGGGTGGCGGTAATGAGTTCGGGCGACTCCCACAGCTGGGTCGCGACGGCCACCGCGGCCGCCTCGTCCGGGGTCAGGTCGACCGGTGCGAGCGAATAGGCGTCGCGGTTGATCCGGTAACCCTCGCATGGATCCCCGGCCGACGCCCTGCCGACCTCGAGCGGGATGCCCAGGTCACGCAGTTCGTTCTTGTCGCGCTCGAACATGCGGGAGAACGCCTCGGCGCTGGCGCTGTCCGAATAACCGGCTACGCTCGATCTGATCTTTTCCGCGGTGATGTAGCCGCGGGTGGACAGCAGGGCTATGACCAGATTTACCAGCCGTTCGACTTTTGACGTCGCCACCTGTAGCAGCTTAAAGGTGCCGCAAAAAAGCTACCTCAGATGGCCGGGCGGGTCTCGTCGGCAGTTTGACTGACGAGTGTGCCGGAAACCCTGTGGTGATTATGAGACGACCGAAAAGGGCGTGCGACGTTGACCGAGTTTGAATACCAGCCGGGCCGCCCCGCACCCCAGCCGCCAGACCTGACCCAGGCACAAAGCGACGCCGACGATGACGATCTGTATGCGTCGCTGACTGGGTTATCCCGCATAGTGGTCGATGCCTTGACGGTGGACGAGTTGCTCACCCAGGTGGCCGAATTTGCCGCGCATGCGATCCCGGGCGTCACCGGGGCAGGTGTGACCGTGGCTCGCCCGTCCGCGCCCTTGCGTATCGAGTCGTGGGCAGTGACCGCGGAGTTCGTCCGGGAAATCGACGCCCTTCAGTACGAGGTCCACCACGAAGGACCCTGCATGAGTGCTATGCGAACGCGGCGGCCCTGTATCAGCGGATCGCTCGGTGACGACATACGCTGGCCGCACTTCGGCAGCGCCGTGGCACGCCTGGGCGTGAACTCGTCGTTGTCCCTGCCGCTGGTGCTCCGCGAACAGGTGATCGGCGTCATCAACGCCTACGCTGATGGCCTCGACGCATTCGACGAACACGCCGTGGCACTGGGCGCAAAGTTCGCCGGACCCGCGGCTGTGTCGATCTACAACGCGCGGTTGCTGATGCAGGCCCGGCAGCGGGCGGAGCAGCTGCAGCGCGCGCTGGGTAGCCGGTCGGTCATCGACCAGGCGATCGGCATCATCCGCGGTCGCTCCGGTGGCAGCGCCGAGGAGGCGTTCGGCCGAATGGTCAAGATCAGTCAGAACGAGAACGTCAAGCTGCATGTGATCGCCGAGCGAATAGTCGACCTATCGGTACGCCGCGCCCCCGCACGCGAGGACTAAACCTGACGCGTGAGTAGATCTACGCCGACGGCGCGGCTTTCAGGGTTGTCATGGCCGCGAGCATCGCGGCGCGGGAGTCGGGCTGGGCGATCAGCCTCCGCGACACCTCTGTCAGATGGTCATGGTTGGACCGCGCGTAGCGACGCAACAACGTAAATGCATCCTCCACCGACACGTCAAGGCGCTCACGCAGGAAGCCCTTGGCCTGCTCGATCACAACGCGAGCAGCCAGCGCGGTGCGCAGGCGGGGCCCCACCATCGCCGGAGTCGGGGCGTGTTCCTGCAGGATCGCGACGCTCGCGATGTGCGCCAGGCTTTGGCCGACCAACAGATCGGCGTCGTTGAGTTCACCCGGATGCGTACCGAACAGGCCCAATGCGCCTAATACGACGCCGGCCGCGCGCATCGGCACGGCGTGCACCGACGCAAAGCCGGCGTCAACGGCAGCGGGCGCGAATCGCGGCCAACGTGATGACGTGGCCGCGAGATCCGACACCGAAACAGGCTGTCCGCTGGCATAGCACTCCACACACGGACCTTCGTCGGCCTGCAGCTGAAAGAGCTCTAGATCGCGCGCATTTTCCGAAGTCGCAGCCAGCAGATGCAATTTCTCGAACGGGTCGACCAGCAGCAACCCGGCCGCGGCAACATCGAGTAGCTCTGCGCAGCGTTCCGTGAGTTCGGTCAACAGGTCGACCACGTCAAAGTCGTCGAGCAGACTGTCGACAAGCGATACAACGGCGTTCAAAACTCGGGTCTCACGAGGAGTATCGGTCATCTTCGACTCCTTCCTGGCTGATCACCGCGGGTCGCATCGAGCGGGTGGCTCACGTGAGGGGAGCGCATCAATCGTCCTCCAGTCGCAGTCGGCGGTCCAGGATGTCGCGCGCGACGTCGATGGCGCTGCGGTCGGTGGCGTACGCACGCCCCCGCAGCCGGACAAGAGCCTCCGCGGCGTCGATGTCGAGCTGAGCCATCAGCATGCCCGTGGCCTGGCTGACCTCCGCGCGAGACAAGGCATTCAATTCGGCCCAAGCATCGCTGTTGGGATCCGAGATCGCGGCCTGCAGGTCGGTATCCATGAGATCGAGCACAGGCACCGCCGCCAACTCGGCGGCCGTGATCGCACCGGCCAGTTGCTCGGTGGCCAACGTACCCGGCTCGACGCGAAACAGGTCTAAGGCTCCGACGTACTCGCCGGCGACCAGCACCGGAATCGCGTACACCCCCCGGATCTGGTGGCCCAGCATCGCCGATCCATACGCGGGCCAGCGTGCATTGTTTGGGTCGGCAAGGTCACCGACGAGCACGGGCGCCCGGCGAGCCACCGACTCCAGGCAGGGCCCTTCGCCCAGAGTGAATTGCAGCTCGTCATACATCAGCGCCGAGGGACCGCTGGACCCTAGCGTTCCCGCGTTGGCACCATCGAAGACCAGCGAAATCGCCGCAGCATCGACGTCGAGCAGCCTCACGCAAGCCCGGCACAGCCGGTCTGCCGCCTCTAGTCGGTGCCCGCCGCTGACCGCGGCACGCAGTTGCTCACCGATTGTCACAGCGATCCGAATTGTCCCAGTGATCCGAACATGGATCGGCCGAGTCGGCGCACGGGCCCGAATCGCGCGTTCGTAGTGTCATTCGCGCCACGTCCGATGCTGCCAAACAGCCAGCCAAGGATGACGGTTGCCGCCCACACCGTGGATGAGCAGGATCGGTCGGCCCGTCCGCCGCCAGGGTGTAGGCGATGGCGCAACCGCCGGGCCGCATCCGACCATCGCGTATTTGTTGGCCTGCCGCGGTTCGACAGCTGCTCAGCAGCGAAGAAGACGAGGACATGCCGACCAGCTCCAAGCTCTAGTTCACCGAAAGACCAGGTCTATCCGGCGCCTCGGAAATGACGCCGCGATATTCGCACAGAGGGGCGCGACAGTCTGGCTGGCTGGCTGGTGTGTCAACCGAGCCGAAGGATACCCGATTTCGCAAGTCCCAACCGGCGCAGCCGTATCCAATTGCCGGAGTGGCCGAATGACCGAACAGGGCGTAGCGTTGCTGTTGTTGGTTCTCACCCAGTCCGGAGCGGTTAAGGATGAGCCGCAATCATCTGTTCAAGCCGGACCCCAAACAAGCCAGTCGATTCCGAGGTTGCCGTAGCGTATCTCGGACGTGGCTGGGCGCATCCAACGATGCGCTACTGAATCAACACCATCATTTGATGGCAGACTGAAACACCTTGCTGTCAATGAATTTCGCACAAACCTCTGTCCAGGCGTACGTCCGATCGGACCGGTCGGACACTTGACAGGCTTACACCCAACTTAGGAATAGAAATGGCTATTAGTAACCCCACCGACGCGCGCCGCCCCAACGCACAGACCGCCTATAGCGCCGAAGGCGCCGACGTCAGTCGAGTCCGCGCACCAGCCGGAAATGAGACGAAAACATCGTTCAAGACATCCGAGTTCGCGGTGTTCGTGGCCGCAGTCATCGGCGTGCTGCTCGCGTCGTACTTGGTGAAGGCGACCGACGGACGTGCCGACTACTTCTTGGCCGATCGGGCATGGTTCTACGTCGTGTTGCTCAGCATCGGCTACATGGTCAGCCGCGGCCTGGCGAAGTGTGGTACTCGAAATCGCCGCGACGGCTAATCGGAGCTGTCGCCCCACCGTCGGGTCCGCCTGTTCTGTATTGACATGCCGCACAATGGAATAACTAGATCTCTCGCACCCGGGTATGACCCGGGTGCGAGCCCAGGACGACCCCGCAGGGGGCGTCCATGGGCAACCGCAATTCGCGGCTGCCCACCACAGAAGGGACACACCCATGGGAATCACCGACAAGGTCAAGAATGCCGCCCAGGACGTCGCGGGTAAAGCCAAGGAGCAGGCCGGCAAGGTCACTGGCGACAAGGACACCGAGGGCGAAGGCAAGAAGGACCAAACCAAGTCCAGCGTGAAGAAGGCCGGCGAAAACGTCAAGGACGCATTCAAATAACCGTTCTTGGTGTGGCCTGCCGCCGACCACGGCGGCAGGCCACACCGCTTCCACCACCAGGTTCCTTAAACCTTCAGCGCGACAATGATGTTCGCGCAGTTACCCCAAGCAACAACCTCGAACTCTCCAGGGAGCAAACATGACTCATGCCGCCATCGATAAGCTCATCAGCCAACTCCGCGCACTGCATCGCCTCACCAATAGCGAGATTCAAACCGCCCAAACACGGTTGGCGCAGGCGCGCAACGATACTGTGCGCCAACAATTCACGACGAACGCTGCCAACGCGCGTGAACGCGCAAGGCTGATCGCGGCGGTACTGCGTGAGCTCGGCGGCATTCCGGACGTCATCACCCCCGCGCTGGGCCGCGCTACCGCACTGGCCAAGACCGTGGCCGTACAGGGTCAACCGATATCGACCGCGCTGTTCGGTGACCTCGCCCTGGAACATCAACTGCTCGACCGTGCAATCTATCTCGAAGCCCTCGCCGACGCGGCCGACCACGTCGACGCCCGATTGCTTGCGCGACGTCTACAGGCTGCGCATCAGGAAACCATCGAATGGATCACCTCGGTACTGGCCCAGGAAGCAGCCGGAGAGCCCACCGCCGTGCGGCCCACCCCGGTGCAGACGGCCGTAGGTCGACTCACCAAGGCGGCCAATTATCCTTCCCGCTGGGTTGCCGAGCGGATCAACGGAACCGCCGAGGCCGTCGCCCGCACCCGCTCGCGAGTCGCCACCGTCGCCGAAGCCGCCGTCGACTCGCTGACCGCCGGCCGCGACGCTGGACTCCGTCACGCAGAGCAAACCGCGACCCGTAAAGGCGCCCGCACTACCGCCACCGCGTTGAACCGCACCCGTATCCTGACCGGGGGTCTTACCGAAGACGAGCTACCCGTCGCTAACTATGACGATCTCACCGTCGGCGACGTCGAGGCCGCGGTGCAAAAAATCACCGATGCGACCGCGCTGGGGATCTTGCTGCGCTACGAAAACAACCACAAAGACCGTGCCGGTGCGTCCACCGCAATCAAAAACCAGCTGGCCGAACTCAACGCGCGGCACAGCAACAGAAACTGATTGCCCTGGTTGGACGCGGCGGTCGCCGCACGGGGTCTACGGCAGCACGCGCTACATACTGGCGATCAGCCGTTTGACCCGCTCGTCGACCGCACGGAATGGGTCTTTGCACAGTACGGTCCGCTGGGCCTGGTCGTTGAGCTTGAGGTGCACCCAGTCGACGGTGAAGTCGCGGCCGGCTGCCTGGGCGGCGCTGATGAACTCGCCACGCAGCCGTGCCCGGGTGGTCTGCGGCGGATTGTCGACCGCCTCCGCGATGTCCTCGTCGGTGGTGACGCGCGCGGCAAGACCCTTGCGCTGCAGCAGATCAAAGACGCCGCGCCCGCGCTTGATGTCGTGATAGGCCAGGTCCAGCTGGGCGATCTTCGGATCGGACAGCTCCATGTTGTACCGGTCTTGATAGCGCTGGAAGAGCTTGCGCTTGATCACCCAGTCGATCTCGGTGTCCACCTTGGCGAAATCCTGGCTCTCGACCGCGTCGAGCTGGCGGCCCCACAGGTCGACGATCTGCTCGATCTGCGCGTTGGGCTCCCGGGTCTGCAGGTGCTCGACCGCGCGGCTGTAGTACTCGCGCTGGATGTCCAGCGCGCTGGCCTGACGCCCGCCCGCCAGCCGCACCGGTCGACGGCCGGTGACGTCGTGGCTGACCTCGCGGATGGCGCGGATGGGGTTATCCAGCGAGAAGTCGCGGAACGGCACGCCGGCTTCGATCATCTCCAGCACCAACGAGGCGGTGCCCACCTTGAGCATGGTGGTGGTTTCGCACATGTTGGAGTCGCCGACGATCACGTGCAACCGCCGGTACTTCTCGGCGTCGGCGTGCGGCTCGTCGCGGGTGTTGATGATCGGCCGGCTGCGGGTGGTGGCCGAGGAGACGCCCTCCCAAATGTGCTCGGCGCGTTGGGAAAGGCAGAACGTTGCGGCCTTGGGGGTCTGCAGCACCTTGCCCGCGCCGCAGATCAGCTGGCGCGTGACCAGAAATGGCAGCAGGACATCGGAGATCCGGGAGAACTCGCCGGCCCGCACGATCAGGTAGTTCTCGTGACACCCGTAGGAGTTACCGGCGGAATCGGTGTTGTTCTTGAACAGGTAGATGTCGCCACCGATGCCCTCGTCGGCGAGCCGCTGCTCGGCGTCGATGAGCAGGTCTTCGAGCACCCATTCGCCGGCGCGGTCGTGGGTGACCAGCTGCACCAGGCTGTCGCACTCGGCGGTCGCGTACTCGGGGTGGCTTCCGACGTCGAGGTAGAGCCGCGCGCCGTTACGCAGGAAGACGTTGGAGCTGCGGCCCCAGGACACGACGCGCCGAAACAAGTAGCGGGCCACCTCGTCCGGGCTGAGCCGCCGATGGCCGTGGAATGTGCAGGTGACCCCGAACTCGGTCTCGATGCCCATGATTCGCCGCTGCACGTAATCGAGCGTACTGGTTGTCCGAGCGCCGCGGTAAGCAAGCCGCGCCTATCGATCCGACGAAGTTTCTCCCGCGCCCTTTTCCGGAGCGCCCCGGGCCCAATGGGGCCACGAGGCTCCGGCGCACAACCTTGATGACGTGAGAGCTCACCAGCACCTTGAGCACCACCAGGCCCAGCAGTACCGGCCATGGGAAGCCGCCGATCCATTGCGGGTCGGGTCTATTCGGACGGTCCGCCGTCCGAATCCGCCTCTTCGCCGTCGTCTTCGGACCCGTTCGAATCCAGCTCGCGGAGCAAATTTTCCAGGGTGGCACGATTGATCCGCCGAAACGCCCGTCGCGGCCGGCTGACATCCAAGATCGCGACCTCCAGGCTGCCCACGTCCAGGGTGGACTGGTCCCCGTTCGAGGATTCGCTGCCGGCCCGCAACGCCTTCACCGCGATGCGCGTGGCCTCGCGCAGATTGGCGTTTTCGGCGTAAGAGTCCTTCAGCGCGGTGGCGATCGGCTCGGTGGTGCCGCCCATCACCACGAAGTGCGGCTCGTCGGCGATCGATCCGTCATAGGTAATCCGGTACAACTCAGGCGGTTTCGTCTCGCCGTAGTGCGCCACCTCGGCGACGCACAATTCCACCTCGTAAGGCTTGGCCTGCTCGGTGAAGATGGTACCCAGCGTCTGCGCATACACGTTGGCCAGCTGGCGACCGGTGACGTCGCGGCGGTCGTAGGCGTACCCGCGGGTGTCGGCGAATTGGATTCCGCCACGGCGCAAATTGTCGAATTCGTTGAACTTGCCCGCGGCGGCAAAGCCCACGCGGTCGTAGAGTTCGCTGATCTTCTGCAACGACCGCGACGGGTTCTCCGCGACAAAGAGCACACCGCCGGCGTAGACCAGGGCGACCACGCTCTTGCCCCGGGCGATGCCCTTGCGCGCGAGTTCGCTGCGCTCGCGCATCGCCTGTTCGGGCGAGATGAAATACGGGAAGCTCACTTCTCACCACCATCGGGGCCGAAAGTGTCAGCGCGCGAACGACTTTCGATCACTTCACGAGCCAGTTCGGCGATGCGGCCCTCCGGCACTTCGAGCGCCCCCTCGGCGCCGATGGTGACCGCCGTGGGGTAGATGCCGCGGACCAGATCCGGCCCGCCGGTCGCGGAGTCGTCATCGGCCGCGTCGTAGAGCGCCTCGATCGCGACCCGCACCGCCGAATCGGCGTCGGTGACCTGTGAGTACAACTTCTTCATCGACGACTTGGCGAAAATCGAGCCCGAGCCCACCGACTGGTAGCCCTCCTCCTCGAAGTTCCAGCCGCCGGCCGCGTCGAACGAGACGATGCGGCCGGCGCCTTCCGGATCGGCCGCGTGGATGTCGTAGCCCGCCAGCAACGGCAACGCCACCAGCCCCTGCATGGCGGCGGCCAGGTTGCCGCGCACCATGATCGCCAGCCGGTTCACCTTGCCGGCAAACGTGAGCGGGACGCCTTCGAGTTTCTCGTAGTGCTCGAGCTCCACGGCGTAGAGGCGAGCGAACTCCACGGCAATGGCGGCGGTGCCGGCGATACCGGTGGCGGTGTAGTCATCGGTGATGTACACCTTCTTGACGTCGCGCCCGGCGATCATGTTGCCCTGCGTCGAGCGCCGGTCGCCGGCGAGCACCACGCCGCCCGGAAACTTCAGCGCGACGATGGTGGTCCCGTGGGGCAGCTGCGACCCGGCGCTTCCCGGCTGGGCGGCCCCGAGGCTGGCGGGCAGCAACTCCGGCGCCTGACGGCGCAGGAAGTCAGCAAACGACGAAAGGTCTACAGCGCGGTTTCCCGGAAGTGCGGAGTTGATGGGTAGGCGATCAGAGAACTGCCAGGTCACTGGCCGCCCTTTTGGACGTATGCCCGAACGAAGTCCTCAGCGTTCTCCTCGAGGACGTCGTCGATCTCGTCGAGCAAATCGTCAGTCTCCTCGGCCAGCTTCTCCCGGCGCTCTTGGCCCGCGGCCGTGCTGCCGGCGAAGTCGTCCTCGTCGTCGCCACCGCCACCACGCTTGGTCTGCTCCTGCGCCATCGCCGCCTCCTGCTTGGTCTGGGCTTGTTGAATGGCTTTCCATTGTCACGTTCAATGTCACGTTCAATGTCACGCCACGCATGCCCGTTGGTCTTTCCTACCCTACCGGTCAACCCCAACGTTCCCCGGCTGAACCGACGTCTAGCTGGTGAGTTGTTCTACCAGTTCCGCGGCGCTGTGGACTGAGTCCAGCAGCGCTCCGACGTGCGCTTTGCTGCCACGCAGCGGCTCCAACGTCGGAATGCGGACCAAGGAATCGCCGCCGAGATCGAAGATTACGGAGTCCCAACTGGCCGCGGCGATGTCGGCGCCGAACCGGCGCAGGCATTCACCACGAAAGTATGCGCGGGTGTCCGTCGGCGGATTGTCCACCGCTTCGAGCACCTGGTGTTCGGACACCAGACGCTTCATCGAGCCACGCGCGACGAGCCGGTTGTACAGGCCCTTGTCCAGCCGGACGTCGGAATATTGCAGGTCGACCAGGTGCAGTCGCGGCGCCGACCAGCTCAGGTTCTCCCGCTGCCGGAACCCTTCGAGGAGACGCAGCTTGGCTGGCCAGTCCAGCAGCTCGGCGCATTCCATCGGGTCGCGCTCCAGTTGGTCGAGCACGTGCGCCCAGGTTTCGACGATGTCGGCGGCGCGCGGGTCGGGGTCGCGGCTATCGACCAGCTTCGCCACCCGATCGAGGTAAACCCGCTGCAGCGCAAGCCCAGTCAGTTCCCGACCATCGGCCAGGGCCACCGCGGTACGCAGCGACGGGTCGCGGCTGATCGCGTGGACCGCGTGCACCGGCCGGGCCAGCGCCAGGTCGCTCAGGTCGATGCCGTGTGACGGGCCCTCTTCGATCAAGTCCAGCACCAGCGAAGTGGTGCCCAGTTTCAGGTAGGTCGACGTCTCGGCGAGGTTGGCGTCGCCGATGATGACGTGCAGCCGTCGGTACCGGTCGGCGTCGGCGTGCGGCTCGTCGCGGGTGTTGATGATGCCGCGTTTGAGGGTGGTTTCCAGGCCGACCTCGACCTCGATGTAGTCCGAGCGTTGCGACAGCTGAAAACCGGGCTCGTCACCGGAGGGTCCGATGCCGACGCGTCCCGAGCCGGTGACCACCTGCCGCGAGACCAGAAAGGGGGTCAGCCCGGCGATGATCGCCGAGAACGGCGTCTGCCGCGACATCAGATAGTTTTCGTGCGACCCGTAGGAGGCGCCCTTGCCGTCGACGTTGTTCTTGTAGAGCTGCAATTTCGCGGCCCCGGGCACGCTGGCGACGTGCCGGGCGGCGGCCTCCATCACCCGCTCGCCGGCCTTGTCCCAGATCACGGCGTCCAGCGGGTCGGTGCATTCGGGTGCGGAGTATTCGGGGTGCGCATGGTCGACGTAGAGCCGGGCGCCGTTGGTCAGGATCATGTTGGCCGCGCCGACCTCGTCGGCGTCGACCACCGGGGGCGGGCCGGCCGAGCGGCTCAGGTCGAACCCGCGGGCGTCGCGCAGGGGCGATTCCACCTCGTAGTCCCACCGGGTGCGCTTGGCGCGCTGAATGCCCGCTGCCGCCGCATACGCCAAGACCGCCTGCGTCGACGTGAGGATCGGGTTGGCAGTCGGGTCCGATGGCGAGGAAATGCCGTATTCGACCTCCGTTCCGATAATCCGTTGCATGCCCCAAGGGTAAGCCGGGCGACGGGGCGCCCCGCGAAGCGGGGCGCGCAGGAGGCGGCCCATCGGGACCGATCGGACGACGAAACGCCCCCCGGCGATAGGCCGGCACGGGTGGCGTGGCCGCCGTAGGGTGAGCCGGCATGGAGCTGCTTCGCGGCCGCGCGCCGGACCGTCCAGCCGAGCCGAGCGCCGCGGCTGAAAGCTGGTTTTTGGAGCGGGGTTTGCCGTCCGTGCTCACCCGGCGCGCGCGGTGGCGCAGGCTCTGGACGCGGTCGGCGCCCATGCTTGCGGCGTACGCGGCGCTGCAGGCCTGCATGCTGGCCATCTATCTGATCACCGGCGGCCGCGACGTCGAGATCAGCGGCGAACCGACGACCTCCGAGTGGGCCGTGCTGGTTCTCCTCGCCTTGGCCCTGCCATCGATGGGTGTGGTCGGCTGGCTGGTGTCTCGATCGCGACGCCGGAAGGCACGCACCGCAATAGCGGCAGTCGCCGTCCTGTTCGTGGCGTCCGTCGGAGTCGCCGTGGCCGACCTCGCGCAGGAGGCCATCGTCGTGGCCGCCGTCCTGATCCTGACCGGGCTCGGCATCGGGTCGGTGGTCGGATGGGCGGTACGGATGATGCTGTCGCATCTTGCGACGGTGGGCGCCTTGGCCGTTCGGGCGTTACCGGTCGTGCTGCTGACCGCATTGGTGTTCTTCAACACCTACGTCTGGCTCATGGCCGCGACCATCAGCGGCAACCGCCTGGCGCTGGCGATGGCATTTTTGGTTTCCATCGCGGCGGCCTTCGTCACCTCGGCCACCCGCGAACGGGTCCGGCCGATGCTGCACTCGGCCACCATGCCGCGCGAGGCACCCGAAACGCTCGCCGGCACACCGTTCGCGATGATGCCCCACGCCTCCGACGCGGCACCGTTAAAGAAGGCGGAACGCCTCAACGTCGTGTTTGTTCTGGCGGTCTCACAACTGGCGCAGATCCTGGTGGTGGCGGTGGTGACCACCGCGATCTACTTGATCCTCGGCCTCATCGTGCTCAGTCCGGAACTCCTCCACGAGTGGACCCATACCTACAAAAGCAGCGCGACGGTGCTGGGATTCACGCTGCCGGTGCCGGACTCGCTGATCCACATGACGCTGTTCCTCGGCGCGTTGACGTTCATGTACATCAGCGCCCGCGCGGCCGGCGACGCCGAATACCGTTCCACGTTCCTCGATCCGCTGATCGACGACCTGCACACCACATTGGTGGCGCGCGATCGCTACCGTGGCGCCACCGGGTAACCGTCCGCCCTGTTGACGGCACCGACACCAATGATTAATTTCACCGGAGTGTCCGCGCCCGAATCCGACCGCGCCGTTGGTAAGCACGCACTCGACCTATTCGGGAAGCGCTACGGCGAGGTACTCCTCGTTACCCCCGGCGAGGCGGGACCGCAGGCGACGGTGTACAACAGCTTCCCGCTCAACGACTGTCCGGCCGAGCTGTGGTCGAAGCTCGACGCCCAGGCCGTCGCCAAGGAACACGGGGCGGCCACGGCGTTGCTGAACGGTCCGCGCTACTGGCTGATGAACACCATCGAGAAGCAGCAGCAGGGGCCGCAGATCACCAAGACCTTCGGCGGGATCGAGATGATTCAGCAGGCCACGGTCCTGCTGTCGTCGATGAACCCCGCGCCCTACATCTCCAACAAGGTCAATCGCCACACGGTCTTCGTCTTCAACCCCGGCCAAGAGATCTACGAACTCATCGATCCCCTGAGCCGCCACTGGGTGATGCAGACCTGGAGCCAGGTCGCGGACGCCACCTTGTCACGAGCAGACCTGCCGGGCCTCGCCAACCGGCTCGACCTGCCAGCCGGCTGGACCTACCAACCGCGCGTGCTCACCGGCGAACTGCGGGTGGACACCACAACCCGGGCCGCCGAGGTGCTGCAGGACAATTTGACCAACAGCTATTCGCTGGTGACCGACTGACGTCTCGTCAGCAGCGGTTCGCCATCCAGCTCTGGTGCCGCACCGCCGCTTTGCGCGCGGCTTTGGCCAGTATGCGGTCCGGCAGATGGCGGCCCAGCGCATCGAGAACGAGCGCGGTCTCGGGCACCGGATGGCGCCAGATGTCCTCCAGCAGCTGCGACGGATCGGACAGACCGGCGAAGAGGCTGCACAGCTCCTCGGGCGATTCCAGGGTGCTCGACAGGACGTCGACGAGCACCGCGACGTCGATGAAACTCGCGAGAGTCTCGGCATCAGCGGGGTCACGCTGGATCAACCACAGCGCCGCGTGGCCGGCCACCGGACTGTCCAGCAGCTGACGAACGAAGGGTTCGGCTACGTCGATGTCGAACTCATTCAGCGCGATGAAGCCCATCGTTCGGCCGGCCGCGGTGTCCATGGCCGCCGCCGCCTCGGTGAGCATCTGTACCCGTTCGGCGTCCGGGCGGTCGGGCTGCCAACGCCCTATCAAAGTCGCGTGAATAGTGTTGTCCACCAACAACATTGCGCTGATCAGGTCCGTCGCGTCCCAGTCGGCGGCGCGGTCGAGGCGGCGCAGCGCGAATCCGGCGTCCTCCAAATAATCCGGCAGGATGTGGCGCCCCAGCGCAGTCAACGCCACCGTTCCACCGGTCCAATCGCTAGGCCCAAGCGGCTGCGGCACTTCGACTGGATCAGTCCACCGCACCACACCGGCCTCCCGCAGAACTTCGAAGAGACGGCCCATGTCGCCCTCGGCGCAGTCCTCGAGCAGGTCCGCCTCGTCCCCATACGAGCTGTGCGACACCGGCTGCGTGGCCACCAGCGCGTGCACCCACTCCAGCAGGGACTCGAAGGGAAGTTCCGCGCCGTCTTGCAGCAGCGGCGCCAGCCAATACACAATCCCGTCGTCGAACAGCTCGTGCATTGTGTTGCGCTCGGGATAGAGCTGCGACGATTCCGACGACCGCAACGGGCGCGACAAGAGGATCGCCGCGAACAGCGACTCCGCCCGCTCGACGGGCGAGCGCGTCCCCCACTCCTCCGCCGGCACCAGACGGTGTTGACGCACGTCCACCGCGCCAGCCTCGATGGCCACGTCGACGAGGAAATTCAGGCGCCGGAGTGCCGCCGTCGACCGAGCCGGAAGTATCCGCTCACCCAACTCCACATCAAGCACGTCGCCGGTGTCGAGCGATTCGACCAGCGCGCGACCGTCAGCCAGTTCGAGGTCCCCGTCGCCGGTCAGTGGCTTACCGTCCGACCCGAGATAGCCGCGGAGGGTATCGAGTTTGGCGAGCAACGGGGTCGCTGCCGCGGCGGCCGCCACGTCGGCCGCGGAGGGCGGGATGTGGAGGAACGGCAGTTTCAACGGCTCCGGCGCCTCGACGTCGGCCGCGGTGGGGTCGCGTGCTTCCGCCAGCAGGGTCGGCGCGAGATCGTCGGCCAGCCGCCGCAACCTGGCGGCGCGCTCGGCACCCCCGATCAGACGTCCCGTGGCTGCCATGAAGTCGACGTAGACGCCGATCGCGAAGCACAGGCACACCGCGTCGTCGGGCCGCCCCGTGAACCGATTCGGACACCAGTCGAGCAAAAACTCCGCGATATCGCCGGGCGTGAAGTCGTCGAGAACGCCGGTGGAATCGCAATAACGCCAGTCCAGGAAGACGCCGACGTCGGAGACGACATCCTGCCGATCCGAATCGAGCCCGTCCCACCAGCTCTCGAGCTCATCCAGCAGCGTGTCACGCGCCTCGGCATAGGCGTCGTCGTCACCTGGAGCGTCAAAGCGGAGCCGCACGGATGCGACGCTAGTCGGTGGTACCGACAAATGCTTACAAGTACTGACCCAGGTTCGACTCGGTGTCGATGGCCCGCGACGCGCTCGAGCTCTTGCCGGTGACCAGCGTGCGGATGTAAACGATCCGCTCACCCTTCTTGCCCGAAATCCGCGCCCAGTCATCGGGGTTGGTGGTGTTGGGCAGGTCTTCGTTCTCGGCGAACTCGTCGACGATCGAGTCCAGCAGGTGCTGGATACGCAGACCCGGTTGACCGGTCTCCAGCACCGCCTTGATGGCGTTCTTCTTCGCCCGGTCGACGACGTTCTGGATCATCGCCCCGGAGTTGAAGTCCTTGAAATACATGACTTCCTTGTCACCGTTGGCGTAGGTGACCTCCAGGAACCGGTTGTCGTCGATCTCGGCGTACATCCGCTCGACGACCTTCTCGATCATCGCCTTGATGCACGCGGTGCGGTCGCCGCCGAACTCGGCGAGGTCGTCAGCGTGCAGCGGCAGCGACTCGATCAGGTACTTCGAGAAGATGTCTTGCGCCGCTTCGGCATCCGGCCGCTCGATCTTGATCTTCACGTCGAGGCGCCCGGGCCGCAGGATGGCGGGGTCGATCATGTCCTCCCGGTTGGAGGCGCCGATCACGATGACGTTCTCCAGTCCCTCCACGCCGTCGATCTCACTGAGCAGCTGCGGGACCACCGTCGTCTCGACGTCCGAGGACACCCCGGTGCCACGGGTGCGGAAGATCGAGTCCATCTCGTCGAAGAACACGATCACCGGTGTGCCTTCCGACGCCTTCTCGCGGGCGCGCTGGAAGATCAGCCGGATGTGGCGCTCGGTTTCACCGACGAACTTGTTGAGCAGCTCGGGGCCCTTGATGTTCAAGAAGTACGACTTGGCCTCGCGCGCGTCGTCGCCGCGCACCTCGGCCATCTTCTTGGCCAACGAATTCGCCACCGCCTTGGCGATCAGTGTCTTACCGCAACCGGGCGGACCGTAGAGCAGCACACCTTTGGGCGGGCGCAGCGCGTACTCCCGGTACAGCTCCTTGTGCAGGAACGGCAGCTCCACGGCGTCGCGGATCTGCTCGATCTGGCGGGTCAGACCGCCGATGTCCAGGTAGCTGACATCGGGCACCTCTTCCAGCACCAGATCCTCGACCTCGGCCTTGGGGATGCGTTCGAAGGCGTAGCCGGCCTTGGTGTCAACCAGCAGCGAGTCGCCCGGACGCAGCTTGCGGGGCCGGGTGTCGTCGTTGAGAGCATCGGGATGACCGTCCGGCAGGTTCTCGGCGACCAGCGGGTCGGCGAGCCAGACGATGCGTTCCTCGTCGGCGTGGCCGACGACCAGCGCCCGGTGCCCGTCGGCCAAGAGCTCACGCAGCGTGGAGATCTCGCCGACCGATTCGAACGTGCCGGCTTCCACGACGGTCAGAGCCTCGTTGAGGCGAACGGTTTGGCCCTTCCGCAGCAACGCGAGTTCGATGTTCGGCGAGCAGGTCAGGCGCATCTTGCGGCCGGATGTGAACACGTCGACGGTCTCGTCTTCGTGCGTGCCGAGCAGGACGCCGTAGCCGCTGGGCGGCTGCCCCAGTCGATCGACTTCCTCGCGTAGCGCCAGTAGTTGCTGGCGGGCCTCTTTGAGGGTCTCCATCAACTTCGAATTACGGGACGCGAGAGAGTCGATGCGGGCTTCGAGCTGATGCACATCGCGAGCAGTGCGAGCGGCGCCTTGCGTGCCGACGGCGTGCTCGAGTTGCTCCCGCAACATCGACGCCTCACGGCGTAGTTGCTCCAATTCGGCCTCGTCGCCGCTGGACAGGTCTGATTCGTGGGGGGTTCCGAAAGCTTCAGAACGCTCTGAGCTACCCATCGTGCGCTCCTTTCCCACACCGAATTGGCGCGGCGGATACTTCAAAGCTACCGGCGATTGCCGATTGATGTGCGTAGTCAAATACCCACGAAAAGTTAAGATTTTCGTCACGCTGGTAATCTCGGCCACTAATCGTGATGATCGAAAGGGCCGTGGGAGGTGGCAGAGTGACCGCAAAAAGCCCCACCACGGGCTCGGCTCGCGTCACCGTCAGCGCCAGCTCCGCCGGTGTGAGTTCAGTTGCACCCATCGGCCCGACCTTAGCGACATCTCTCCCACCCGAAGCGGCCAGAGCCGCCTAGCCGGCCGACCGACTGGATGCCTCGACCACTGTCCGTAGCGCTGCGCACCGCCACCGCCGTGGCGGCGATCGGGCTCGCGGCGTGTTCGTCGAATCACCCCACGAGCGGGTCGACGACCGTCTCTTCGCTACCACCGGCCTCATCCCCTCAGGCTGCTGCGCCCGTCACGGCTCCCCTGCCGCCGCCCGAAGCCCTCACCGATGTCCTCGCCCGCCTGGCGGATCCAAACGTCCCGGGTGCGGCCAAGGTGAGCCTGATCGAAGGCGCCACCCCGGAGAGCGCGGCCACTCTGGACAAATTCACCAACGCATTGCGGGACAACGGTTACCTGCCGATGACCTTCGCCGCGAACGACATCGCGTGGTCGGACAAGAACCCGTCGAACGTGAAGGCCAGCATCGCCGTCCACACCGCCCAGGCCAACAACGCCAACTTCACCTTCCCGATGGAATTCGCTCCCTTCCAGGGCGGTTGGCAACTCTCCCGGCGTACCGCCGAAATGCTGTTGGCCCTGGGTAAGTCGCCCGCGGCCCCGACTTCCGGGGCTCCTGCGAGCCCGGCCCCCGCGCCGCCGCCCGGACCCGCTCCGCCACCCGAACCCGCTCCGCCACCGACACCACCGCCACCACCACCGGCACCACCGCCTCCCCCGCCGGCGCCGGTTCCGGAACCCGCACCTTCCGAAAACCCGCCAGGCTGACCCGCGGGATGTGGATCGGCTGGCTCGAGTTCGACGTGCTGCTGGGCGACGTTCGCTCACTCAAACAGAAGCGATCGGTCATCCGTCCCGTCGTCGCCGAGTTGCAGCGCAAGTTCAGCGTCTCGGCGGCCGAGACGGGTTCGCATGAGCTGTATCGACGAGCCGGCATCGGTGTGGCCCTGGTGTCCGGAGACCGCGGCCACGCCGTCGACGTCCTGGATGCGGCCGAGCGGCTGGTGGCCGCGCATCCCGAGTTCGAGCTGTTGTCGGTGCGGCGCTCACTGCTGCGCAGCGAGGATTTGAGTTAGCCGATAGTGGCGGCTCGCTGCGCCCGGCAACGCCGCGCTTGCGATCGCCACTGATTAGCCGTCGCGGCCTTCGCGTTTGCGACCCAGCGGCGTGGGCGCGACCACACCGGGAGCGAGCCGTCGCGTGAAGATCAGGAAGGCGGTGTGCCCGCGCATCGAATGCTGCGGGCGCACCGCGAGACCGACGACGTTCCAACCGCGTTGCAACGTCTCCCAGGACCTCGGTTCAGTCCAGCACTGCTGCGCCCGCAGCGCCTCGACCGTGCGCGACAGCTGGGTGACCGTGGCCACGTAGATCATCAACACACCACCGGAAATCAGCAGCCGCGCCACCGACTCCAGCACGTCCCACGGGGCGAGCATGTCGAGCACGGCGCGATCGAAAGAACCGTCCGGCAGATCGGAGTCGGCCACGTCGCTGACGATCAGTTGCCAGTTGTCCGGCACGTCGCCACCGGAGAACACCGACACGTTGCGTTGGGCGTGTTCGGCATGGTCGGCGCGCTGCTCGTAGGAGACCACCCGCCCTTCGGGCCCGACCGCGCGTAACAGTGAGCAGGTCAGTGCGCCCGAGCCGGCCCCGGCCTCGAGCACCCGGGCGCCCGGGAAAATGTCGCCCTCGTGAACGATCTGAGCGGCGTCCTTCGGGTAGATCACCTGCGGGCCGCGGGGCATCGACATCACGTAATCGATCAGCAAGGGCCGCAGCACCAAGTACGTGGCACCGTTGCTGGACTTGATCACGCTGCCCGGCTCGAGCCCGATCACCGCGTCGTGGGGGATCGCCCCGCGATGCGTGTGGAACTCGGCGCCCTCCGCGAGCACCATCGTGTAGTGCCGACCCTTGGCGTCGGTGAGCTGAACGCGCTCGCCCACGGTGAACGGGCCGGTTACGGACACACGGTCTAGCGTGCCAGCCGACTCACCGCAGCAGGTGCTTGGGGGTTGTCGGCGCCCGGTCATAGGCTTTCGACATGATCGTCCAGCCGGAGGCGCCGCAGTCGGCGCTGGGCCCGGCGAGGCAGGTGTCCCGCCCGGCGCTGTCACCGTCGCGGGCGGCGGATTTCAAGCAATGCCCGCTGCTGTATCGGTTCCGGGCCATCGACCGTCTGCCCGAGGCGCCGTCGCCGGCGCAACTACGCGGGTCGCTGGTCCACGCTGCCCTACAGCAGCTTTACGGCCTGCCCGCCGCACAGCGTGGCCCCGACACCGCCATGTCGTTGTTGGCGCCCGCGTGGGAGCAGATGATCGCCGCCGCGCCGGAGCTGACCACGGTCTTGGACCCTGGCCAGCGCACCCAGCTGCTGGCCGAGGCCCAGGCGTTGCTCACCGGCTACTACCGGCTCGAGGACCCCACCCGTTTCGACCCGCAATGCTGCGAAGAACGTGTCGAGGTCGAACTCGCCGACGGCACGCTGCTGCGTGGATTCATCGACCGCATCGACGTTGCCGCCACCGGTGAACTACGGGTAGTCGACTACAAGACCGGAAAGGCACCGCCGGCCGCGCGAGCCCTGGCCGAGTTCAAGGCCATGTTCCAGATGAAGTTCTACGCGGTGGCCCTGTTGCGTTCGCGTGGTGTACCGCCTACCCGGCTGCGGCTGATCTATCTGGCGGATGGCCAGGTGCTGGACTATTCGCCGGATCACGATGAGCTGCTGCGCTTCGAGAAGACCCTGATCGCGATCTGGCGGGCCATCCAATCCGCCGGCCAGACGGGCGATTTCCGTCCCACCCCGTCACGATTGTGCGACTGGTGTCCCCACCAGCAGCACTGTCCGCTTTTCGGTGGGACACCGCCGCCCTATCCGGGTTGGCCGGAATCGATTGGTGCGCAGACTGATTCGCCTTCGGCCGAACCAGCGGCGTAGGCGGGCGGTCAAAGCGGCGACAGCTCCTGCAGCATCGTCGGAATGAGCTCGCTGACGGTGGGATGAATATGCATGGTGCGTGACAGCGTGGTGTACGGCGCTTTGGCCGACATGACATCCAGGATGCAGTGGATGGACTCGTCACCGCCGACCCCAAAGACGGTGGCCCCTAGGATCTCCTGGGTTTCGGCGTCGACTACGACTTTCATGAAGCCCTGCGTCTCACCCTTTTCCACCGCCCGACCAACTCTGGTCATCGGCCGCTTGCCGACCAGCGCCTTGCGTTTCGACGCGCGGACCTGGTCGACGGTCAGACCGGCGCGTCCCAGCGGCGGATCGATGTAGAGCGCGTAGGTGGTGATGCGGTCGCTCACCCGGCGGGGGTCGTCGTCGAGCAGATTGGCGGCGACGATCTCGAAATCGTTGTACGAGGTGTGGGTGAACGCGCCCTTGCCGTTGCAGTCACCCATCGCCCAGATGTGATCGACGCTGGTCTTGAGCTGGTCGTCGACCACGATGTAGCCGCGGGTGTCCGTCCGCACACCGGCCGCCTGCAGGCCCAGCTCGTCGGTGTTGGGTCGCCGGCCCACCGCCAGCAGTAGATGACTCCCCCGGATGGGCGGTGCGCCATCACGAGGAATGAGCTCAAATCCGCTGTCGGCCTTGGTGACTCGTATATCGTCAGCACCGAGGATGACGTCGATGCCCTCGTCCCGCAGGATGCCTTCGATCGTTTCCGAGACGTCCTCGTCTTCCCGGGACACCAGCCGCGGGCCCCGCTCCACGACAGTCACCCGCGCCCCGAAGCGCCGATACATCTGCGCGAACTCGAGCGCGATGTAGCCGCCACCCACGATGACGAGATGTGATGGCAGTGTGTCGAGTTCGAGAATCGACACGTTGGTGAGGAAGTCAACCTCGTCCAGGCCCGGGATGTCGGGCACCACGGCACGGCCGCCGACGTTGAGGAAGATACGGTCGGCGTGCAGCGCGTTCTCGCCGACCCGCACCGTATGCGGATCCTCGAACATCGCGTGCCCGCGAACGACGGTGCAGCCGTCCATACCCTCGAGCCAATCTTCCAGACCCTTGCGGTCGCCCAGCATCACCTGGTCCTTGCGGGCCTTGACTTTCGCCATGTCCACGCTGATCTCGCCGGTGCCGACGCCGTAGTCCGCGCCGCGGCGCGCCAGATGCGCGGTATGCGCGGAGGCCACCAGCGTCTTGGTCGGGATGCATCCGGTGTTGACGCAGGTGCCGCCGATCAGTTTGCGTTCGACGATCGCGACGCGCTGCCCGGCTGCGGTCAGCCGCCCCGCCAGCGGCGGGCCGGCCTGGCCCGCACCGACGATGATCGCGTCGAAATGTTCTGTCACTTAACCGCCGTCAGCAGGTACTCCGTCAGTACGTGACCTGTGACGGCCAGAATGACGAATCCCCCGACGATCGCGACGGCATCCTCGAGCAGCGCGATGGGCAGGTCCTTACCGGCGACGGCGGCCAGTCGCTTGCGCGCCTGGTAGCCGCCGAGCGTGCCGAGTACCGCGCCGATGACGCCGGCGCCCAGCGCGGTAAAGGTCCAGTGCGGCCAGGCGCCCAGGGCCGCGCCCGCAAGCCCGCCCATGACGATGCGGGCCGCGAAGATCGGTGGCGCCGTGCGGGGCGGGGTCTTGGGCAGCTTGTCGTTGATCAATTCGCCGACGGCGAGAACGGTGAAAACGATCACCGCGATGATGCTGGCCATCCAGGCCGCCCAGGTGCCATGCAGGTCGATCCAGCCGAGGAGAGCGGGGGCAGCGGCCCAGGCGACGACGGCGGGAGCCGTCAGCGAACGCAGCCCCGCGACGACGCCAATCAGCAAAGCCAGCAACAGAACAAGCGCGTGTGTCACGAAGACCTCCTGGAGGACGAAACAGCCGGCGACCCTTTGTCAGGAACGGCCCACACGCCAACCCGGGCAGTCCCCGAGGCGGACGCTAACACAGCCGCGGCGTTCACACCGCGTGTGCAATCAGAACCGGCAAAACCTGATATCGGACGCCAGGATCGCCTTGGCGCCGATGGCGGCCAGCTCATCCATGATTTCGTTCACACCCCGACGCGGGACCAACGCCCGGATGGCAACCCAGTCCGGGTCGGCCAGGGGCGCGATGGTGGGCGACTCCAGGCCCGGCGTGATCGCGGTGGCCTTGTCCAGGGCCGAGCGGGGACAGTCGTAATCGAGCATCAGATACTGCTGACCGAACACCACACCCTGGATCCGCGCCACCAGCTGATCGCGCGCCGCCTGCGTCCCGGACCGGCTGCTCTGGTCGCTCTCGATCAGCACGGCTTCCGAATCGCACAGCGGATCACCGAAGGCAGCCAGGTTGTGCAGGCTCAGGGTGCGCCCGGACCCGACCACGTCGGCGATGGCGTCGGCGACGCCGAGTTGCACCGAGATCTCCACCGCGCCGTCGAGTCTGATGACGGTCGCCTCAATACCACGTCCCGCCAAGTCTTTTCGGACGAGGTTGGGATAGGCGGTGGCGATCCGTTTGCCGGCCAGATCCGCGATCTTCCAGTCACGCCCGGCCGGGGCGGCGTAGCGAAAGCTCGACGACCCGAACCCCAGCGCCAAACGTTCACGCACCGGTGCGTCGGAATCGCCCACCAGGTCGCGCCCCGTGATGCCGAAATCCAGCTCGCCCGAACCCACATAGATGGCAATGTCTTTGGGCCGCAGGAAGAAGAACTCGACCTGATTGGCGGGGTCGATGACGGTCAGGTCCTTGGAATCGGTGCGGCGCCGATAGCCGGCCTCCGCCAAAATCTCGCTGGCCGGCTCGCTCAGCGTGCCCTTGTTGGGAACCGCAACCCGCAGCATGGTCACAGCTTCCGATACACGTCGTCGAGGGACAGCCCGCGCGCCACCATCAGCACCTGCGTCCAGTAGAGCAATTGGCTGATCTCCTCGGCCAGCGCGTCGTCCGGCTCGTGTTCGGCGGCCAGCCATACCTCGCCGGCTTCCTCGAGGATCTTCTTGCCGAGCCCGTGGATGCCACCGTCCAGCGCGGCGACCGTCGCGCTGCCGGCCGGCCGGGTGCGGGCGCGCTCGCCCAGTTCGGCGAACAGATCCTCGAAGGTCTTCACGGCCAGCGATTGTTTCACGCGGCGCCCGGCAAAGTCACGGCGGTTTCGCCCTGCCGGGTTTCGAGCCGCTCCGTCAGTCGAATCCGGCGAGGGTGAGCCGCAGCGCTTCTTCCAATTGCTCGTGAAACGGCGGCCTCTCGTCCATATCCGAGGTCAGCCATCCGTCGAGGACGAATTGGACTGTGGCCAAACTGGTGTGGACCAACAATGCGGGCCGGACGTCAACCATCGCGTCGACACCCATCCGGTGCGCGACCTGCTGGATCAGGTCGCCGTGATCGGTTTTGCTGACCAGCACGGATTTACTCAACAGGTGGGGCGCGGTGGCGACGGCGAGACGCCAGGTTTCGAGGTTGTCAACCTTGCTGACATCCCTGGCGTGCGTGACGAACAGTTGAATCAGCGCTTCGACCGGCGACTCGTGTGGCGGCCTGGCGCGATAGGAACCCACGATCTCGGCGGCGGCCTCTCGGACCGGATCAACCAGCAACCCCTCCTTGGTGGGCGCGTAGCGGAAATAGGTGCTGATGGAGATTCCGGCGGCCGCAGCGATGTCTTCGGTCGTCACCGCCTCGAAGCCGCGTTCGGCGAACAGCTGATGCGCGGTCTGCTGGATCTGGGTCAGCAGCTCGGCGCGGCGTCGGTCCCGCAATGAACCGGTGTTTGCTGAGGGCATGCCATCACCTTCGTCAATCCGACATTCAACTCGGGCGGTATCGTCCGGTGACGAACTCAGATGAGTGACTCTACACTATTGAAAGTGCCTATCAAGTAGGTTAGTGTGATGCGGCACACACCATTGAACTGCGAAGTCGTGGTAGCTGTCGACCCTATTTGAATAAGATCGTGCTCGATGGCCGCTCAACGTCTTCCGCTCGGCACTCATGCTTAGGGGTGGGAAGAGGGCCGATGAAAGCGGTAGCTGGTACGCGATGACCTGTGCCATTGGTTTGCTAGGCGGGCTGCAGGTCACGCCGCTATGACGACGACCCAACTCGATGGCGTCACCGCCATCCGGAACTGGTCCGTCGGGTACGTCAAACGTCACCCGGTCGCCTCGCTGACGACGGTTGGTGAACAGTTCGTCCTGGGTGTGCGCACCGTTCAATATTTCTTCTTCGACCTGATAACCGGGCGATTTCAATGGCACGAATTCGTCCGGCAGGGCGCGTTCATGGCCGGTACCGCCGTGCTGCCGACGATCCTGGTGTCGCTGCCGATCGGCGTCACCCTGTCCATCCAGTTCGCGTTGCTGGCCGGTCAGGTCGGGGCCACCTCGCTGGCCGGCGCGGCCAGCGGGCTCGCGGTCATTCGACAGGGGGCGTCGCTGGTGGCCGCGGTTCTGATGGCATCGGCTGTCGGGTCGGCCATCACCGCCGATCTGGGTTCGCGCACCATGCGCGAGGAAACCGACGCGATGGAGGTGATGGGGGTCTCGGTGATCCGGCGGCTGGTCGTCCCCCGCTTCGCGGCGGCGGTCATGGTCGGTGTGGCCCTCACCGGTGTCGTGTGCTTCGCCGGATTTTTCGCGAGTTACATGTTCAACGTGTACTTCCAGGACGGCGCGCCGGGCAGTTTCGTGTCGACGTTCGCGTCGTTCGCGACGACCGGCGACATGGTGCTGGCGCTGCTGAAGGCCGTCGTGTTCGGTGCCATCGTGGCCGTCGTGTCGAGCCAAAAGGGCTTGTCCACCAAGGGCGGACCGACGGGTGTCGCGAACTCGGTGAACGCCGCCGTCGTCGAGGCGATCCTGCTGCTGATGATCGTCAACGTCGCCATCAGCCAGCTCTACGTCATGTTGTCGCCCCGGACGGGGCTCTGAATGACGGCGTCGGCTTATGAGCCTTTTGCACCGATTACGCTCCCGTTGGTCCGGCTCTATCAAAGCGGCAAGGCACCGATCATCCGCCTCGGCCATCTGCTGGTCTTCTTCGTCCGGGCGGCGGCCGCCGTGCCACTTGCCTTGCGCCAGTACAGCGGCGAATTCTTGCGACTGCTGTCGAACATCACCTGGGGCAACGGCTCGATCGTGGTGGGTGGGGGCACCGCCGGCGTGGCCGTCGTGCTCGGCATGACCGTCGGCGCACTCGTCGGGATCGAGGGCTACAACTTTTTGGACCTGCTCGGCCTCGGACCCGCCACCGGGTTCGTCTCCTCGTTGGTCAACACCCGGGAGCTGGCACCGCTGATGGCCTCGCTCGCCTTCGCCATGCAGGGCGGCTGCCGCTTCACCGCCCAGCTGGGATCCATGCGCATCGCCGAGGAGATCGACGCGCTGGAATCGATCGCGATACGCCCGATCCCCTACCTGGTGACCACCCGGCTGATCGCCTCGGTGGTGGCGATCGTTCCGCTGTATGCCGCGTGCCTGGCGATCGGGTATCTGAGCACCCAAATGGTGGTGGGAATCAGCAGTGGCGGCTCGACCGGCTCCTACCTGCATTACTTCACGCTGATGCTGGCCGGCCAGGACATCCTTTATTCGCTGATCAAGGCCGTCATCTTCGTGTGGATCGCGTCCACCATCCAGTGCTACTACGGGTACTACGCGAGCGGCGGTCCCGAAGGCGTCGGGGTCGCCGCGGGACACGGCATGCGGGCCAGCATCACGGTGGTGATCATCGTGAACATGCTGCTCACCATGGCGCTGTGGGGCGTCGACTCCGGCGCAAGGTTCGGCGGGTAGGCCCGTGGCGAGGTCGGTGGAAGATGCCCAATTCCCTTGAGCTGGACGGACGCGGCCCGTCGGACCGGCAGCTGTTCGGCATCGGCATCGCGGTCGTGGTGGTCAGCGCCCTGGTCACCATCGCGATGTTGGTCAAATCCACTGGCAGGCTGAACGATTACGTGCGGGTGGTCGCCGATCTGGTCAACGTGGGCGATGGCCTTCCGCAGAAATCGGACGTCAAATACCACGGCGTGCTTGTCGGAATGGTCAACGACGTCGTCCCGGCGGCGCATGGCAAACCCAACTATGTCCACATCGACCTCAAAGAGGAATACGCCAAGTCGATTCCCGCCGCCGTGACCGCGCGCGTGGTACCGAGCAATGTGTTCGCCGTGTCATCTGTCCAGTTGGTGGGCAATGGCCCGGGGGCGAAAATCCGCCAGGGCGCGCATATTCCGGAGGACAAGCAGCTGCCGACCGTGTTGTTCCAAACGACCGTCAGCAAATTGCGCGACCTGCTCGCCGCCGCGGGGCGCGGCCGCGACGACAGGTCCGTGGGGATCTTGGCCGCCCTGGGCGCCGCCACCGACCACCGCCGCGTCAGCCTGCTCAATGCCGGTGCACAATTGAATCGCCTTCTCGACCAGCTCAATTCGATTGTCAGCACCGACACCGGCCCGTCGACCGTGTCCGCGCTGCTGGATGCGACGAGCGGGCTCGCGCAGACGGCCCCCGATCTTCTCGACGCATTGCACCAGGCCGTCGAGCCGATGCGGACCTTCGCCGAGACGCGTGGCCAGCTGGCCGCGCTGCTGGCGGGCGCCGACTACACGGTGGGCACGACACGCCAATCGTTCGACAACCACATCGACCAACTCATCCGGATCACCACCGATTTCACGCCGGTGCTGGGCGTGTTGGCGCAGAAGTCGAACAACTTCGTGCCCGCGGTGACCAAATTGGACAACCTGGCCAACCAATTCATGGAGCAGGTCTGGAACCCGGAGAAAAATCTGGGCAACATGCACGCGATGCTGACGTTCACGCCCAGTTCCACGTACACACGTGCTGACTGTCCGCATTACGGCGAGCTGAAGGGGCCCAGCTGCTATACCGCACCGCTGATTCCGGTGCGGCCCGATCTGCCCGAGGTGCTGCTGCCGCAGAACTATCACCCGCCCAAGGATCTCGCGCCGCCGCCGGGCACCGTGATCGGTCCGGACGGAAACCTGGTTGCCGTGGGACCGCCGCTGGTCAACCCGAATCCCAATTTGACCGATCCCAATCCCCCGCTGGCCCCGGGGATTACGCCGTCGCCGCCCGTGCCGGGGAGCGCGAATCCTGACAACCCGTCGCCGGGGGCGCCGGCGACCCCACAACCGCACCAGCCGTGGGTCGCGCCGGTGGCGCCCAAGGCGCCGTGGATTCCGCAGTCCTCGTTTGGGGGCTCTCATTTCGGGGGGAATGTGGGACCGGTTGGCAGCCAGTACGAACGAAACATGTTGGGCGTGATCACCGGAGCGCCCGCCACGCCGGCCACCGAGCTGCTGCTCGGTCCGGTGGCTCGTGGAAGCACGGTGTCGCTAGCTCATCCGCCCGGGGAGGCCAAATGAAGTTTCGCGGCCCACTCATCGCGTTGGCCCTGTTCATGATCGTCTCGTTGACGCTGACCTGGCTGGTCTACGTGAGCCTGCGGCGTGACGTGGCCGGCGACACGGCCCGGTATTCGGCCGTGTTCACCGATGTGTACGGGCTTCGCGAGGGTGACGACGTTCGCATGGCGGGAGTGCGCGTAGGCCGGGTCGAAAACGTCGAGCTCGATGGGAAACTGGCGAAAGTCTCGTTCGTGGTCCAGCAAGAACAGCGGCTGTTCGGAAACACCCTCGCGTCGGTTACCTACCAGAACATCGTCGGCCAGCGTTACCTCGGACTGTCTTTGGGCAAGGAAGGCAGTCCGGAGCTGCTTCCCCCGGGCAGCACCATCCCGCTGGAACGCACCGAGCCGTCTTTCGACGTCACCACGCTGCTCAACGGCTACGAACCGCTGTTCAGCCTGTTGAACCCCCGCGACGCCGACAACCTCACCAAGGGCATCATCGCGTCGTTGCAGGGCGACACGTCATCGCTGGCCACGCTGGTCGGCCAGACTTCCACTCTGACAGACACATTCGCGGGTAGGGATCAGGCCCTCGGCAGCGTGATCACCAACCTCAACAAGGTGGTGGGCAACCTCGCGGAGCAGAACGACAATCTCGACGGTGTCATCACACAGACCCGCAGCGTCGTCGCCGAGCTCGACCGGCGGCGCCCCGACCTCGTCGCCTCGGTGGGTTCGCTGGCGCGGGTGACCGGCCGACTGTCGACCTCGGCGTCCGACGTGTACCCGGCGTTGCGCGAATTCATCGACCGCCAGCCCGGTGTCACCAGACACATCATGGACGTCGAACCGCAGGTGGCGTTCTTCGGCGACAACATCCCGCTGCTGCTGAAGGGACTCATCCGGGTCGGCAATCAGGGCGCCTATGGCAACGCCTATGTGTGCGACGTGAACTTCTTGGGGTTCTTCCCCGGTCTCAACGATGTCGTGCCGATCATCATCAATGCCGCCACACCGGGAAACCGGGCGTGGCACACCCCGCGATGCAGGAGCACGGTCGATGGCTGACAATTCTGTGCGGCAGCGGCTTTCGAGGATGAGGCAACGTCCGCTGGAAAGCTACAACAAGACGTGGCTGGGGTTCATCGCCGTCGCGGTGGTCGCGGTGGTGATCGGAGTCATGCTGTTGGTGCATGCCGTCGGTGCCGGATACCGGCATTACACCGCGGAGTTTCTCCAAGCGGCCTCGCTGCGGGCCGGTAACCCGATCGTGGTCGCGGGCATTCCGGTGGGCAACGTCACGAGCATGAAACTCGTTGGCGACCATGTCGAAGCGGGGCTGAAGGTTCGGGACAACATCGCGCTGGGCAAGGACTCCCGCGCGCGGATCAAGGTCACCACCATCCTGGGTTCGCGCTACCTCGCGCTCGAACCCAACGGACCGGCACACCTGCCCAACAACACCTTCGACGTGGCACACACCGAGGTGCCCTACGACCTGCAAGCCGCACTGCAGGACGCCACCACCACTTTCGAGCAGGTCGACTCAGACAGGTTCGCCCAGTCGCTGGCGGTGCTGGGCAAGCAACTCGAAGGTCTGCCGGCGGTTGTGCCGCAGGCGATCACGAACATCAACACACTGTCGTCGATCATCGCGGTGCGCCGTGACCAGCTCGGACAGCTACTGCGCAGCACCGAGCAGGTGACGAACACGCTGCGACGCCAGCAGGCCGGCATCGGCAACCTGGTCAACCAGGGCCAAGACCTGCTGGGCCAGTTCGTCGCGCGACGCGCCGTTTTCCACGCGATGATGCAATCGCTCTCGAGTCTCGTCGACACCATGAGTCAGCTCGTGGTCAACGACCGAGCGGGCCTGGACTCGTTGATCAAAGACATGCGGGACTTCACCGACTTGATGTCTGCGCACGACGACCTGCTACACAGCATGCTGCAGATCAGTCCGATCTTCTTTCGGGAGGCGGCCAACCTCACGGGTGAAGGCAATGCGGTCAACTTCAACGCTCCCAACGTTCCATTGATCGACTCGTGGATGTGCGCGATCAGTGGCCGCGCCAAACAGTTCGGCATGATTGAGTACTTCAAGGACTGCAAGTGAAGGGCCTCTCGAACACGGCTGGGACCGCCCTCGCCGTCAAAGTGGTGACCATCGTCGCCGCCGTCGCGACAATCGCCGCGGTGGTCGGCACCGGCTGGTGGTTCCTGCGCTCCGACGAGGACACGATCACGGTAACCGCCCAATTCGACAGCGCCTCAGGACTTTACGAGGGAAACGTGGTCGCGGTGCTGGGCATGCCGGTGGGCAAGGTCACCAAAATCAACCCCAAGGGCGGCTACGTCGAGGTCGACTTCACCATCGACCGCCACGTCAAAGTTCCCGCCACCGCGCAGGCGGTCACGGTGTCCACCTCCATCCTCACCGACCGGCAGATCGAACTCACGCCGACCTATCACGACGGGCCGACCCTGCAGAACCACGACACCATCGGGCTGCCCCGGACCAAGACACCCGTCGAATTCAGCAGCGTCCTCAACGTTTTGGACAAGGTGACGAAGTCACTCGAGGGCGACGGCCACGGCGGCGGGCCGATCGCCGACGTGCTGGGCGGCGCCACCGAGGTGGTCAACGGCAACGGCGAAAAGATCAAAGCGGCGCTGGGCGAGCTGTCCAAGGCGCTGCGCCTGTCCAGCGACGGCGGTGCGGCAACCCGCGAGCAGATCACCACGATCGTCAAAAACATCAGCACCCTGTTCGACGCCGTGGCCGCCAACGACACGAAATTGCGCGAATTCGCCTCCACCATCCACCAAGTCAGCCAGATCATGGCGGACGAGGACCTTGGCACCGGCAGCACGGGACGCAAACTCGACCACCTGATCCAGCGGGCCGGCGACCTGCTCGACGCCAACCGCGACAACGTCAAGCAGGTCGTCGTCAACGGCAGTACCACCTTGAAGACCGTGGCCGACCAGCGCCGCGATTTGGCGGAACTCCTGGATGTGGCCCCGATGCTGGCCGACAACGCCTACAACATGATCGACCGGGCCAACGGCGCCGTCCGGGCGCGCTTCCTCACGGATCGCTTGATCTTCGACAGCCAATACACCAAAGAGATCTGCAACCTGATGGGCCTTCGGCAACTGGGATGCAGCACCGGGACCATACAGGACTTCGGCCCCGATTTCGGGCTGACCTATGTGCTCGACGGCATGGCCGCCATGGGGCAGAAGTGATGACCGCTGGCACGCGGGGACTGCCGGCGGTGCTGGCCGCGGCCATGGTTACCGCGGGATGCGCCACGAACGGCCTTGCCAGCCTGCCCCTTCCGGCCCCAGGAGTGGGTTCTGGGGGCTACTCGTTGAACGCGGTGTTCTCCAACGCGCTCAACCTGCCGATGAACGCCAAGGTCAAGCTCGGCGGCGCCGACGTCGGGCAGCTCGAATCGATGATCGCACGCAACTACACCGCGGTCACCAGGCTTCGGATCAGGGACGGCGTGCAACTGCCCCGCGGCAGCACCGCCGAATTGCGAACCGCAACACCACTGGGCGACGTGTTCGTCGCGCTGAAACCACCTGCCGACGATCCCGCGGCCACGCCGCTGTTGCGCAATGGCGACACCATCGGCCTGGATTCCACCGCGGCCGCCGCGACCGTCGAGTCGGTGCTGAGCTCGGCGGCAATTCTGGTGAACGGTGGGGCGGTACGCAATTTCACCAACATCATCAACGGTTTCGGCAAGGCGACCGGTGACCAGGGCCAGGCGTTCGGGGACATGATCCGCAAATCCAATGAGCTGCTCGGGACGCTGGACTCCCGGTCCGATCAGATCAAGAACGCGTTGACCCAATTGTCGCGTCTGGCCGACCAACTCGACGCCAAGAATCACACCATCAGCGACCTGATGGCGGCTGCCGGTCCAGCCACTTCGGCCCTGGCCGACAACACCGCCGAGCTTTCCAATTTGGCCGTGCAGGTGGGCGACACCTCCCGGTTGCTGGCCAGGTTCCCCTCGATCGGCGGGACCGACACCAGCGGCCGCAGCGTGATCCGCGACCTGAACACGGTCGCCGGCGCCGCCAACGACGTTGCCGTGAGCCCGGACACCAGCTGGCTGTCGGTGAACCGGCTGATCCCCCCGTTGGTCAAATCGACTGCAGGGAACTCGATTTCGGTGAACGTGAGCGTGGACAAGATCCTACTCGGATCGCTCCCCGATATCGGATTCCCGGGTGACATCGGGCTACACGGACCGCACCACTACAACGTGAACCTACTCGTCGGCACCCTCAAGTACACCCTGTGGCGTCTGCAGGAACGCGTGGTCGGCCGGGGGCCGAATTCGCCGCAGGTTCCCGTCATCCCGGACCCAACCATCCCCGGCCAAATCGATGTCGCCCCCGGACCCCCACCGGCACCGGCCTTGCCGCCGGGGCCATCCGAGCCGCCGCCGGGGCCGCAACCATGATCCGGGTCCTCGCCGACTTCGCCAACCTCGTCGTGCGGACGGTGCGTACCGGCCACCGGCAACAGGTTTGGCTGTCGGTGGCCGGATTGGTGCTCATCCTGGTCGTCGCCACCGCCTACCTGCTCATCGGCGCGTTGCGGGTGACGCCCTTCGCCTCGTCCTACCGGGTCACCGTGCAATTGTCGGAATCCGGTGGCCTGCTACCCAATCAGGATGTGGCGCTGCGGGGGGTCCGCATCGGCCGTGTCGAGTCGCTGCAGATCACCGACAACGGGGTGAACGCCATCGCCAGCATCACGTCGAAGGTGCGGATCCCGGCGAACAGCGTCGTGCACGTCTCGGCACTCTCGCCGGCCGGTGAGCAGTACATCAACTTCGAAGCCGCATCCGACGCCGGACCGTATCTGCACGACGGCAGCCGCATCGCCCTGGACCACACCACCGTCCCCGTCAGCCTGGCGCGGTTGCTCGGCGACGCCGACGGGCTGCTGGCCCAGGTGGACCCCCACAAGATCGAGTTGATCAAGAAGGAACTGAGCCTGAGCAAGGAGGGCCCGGCGAAGCTGACCGCCATCGTCGACGGCGGCACGTTTTTGCTTTCGACGCTTGATTCGGTACTGCCCCAAACCACCAGCATCATCAAGACCAGCCGGGCCGTGCTCACCCTGGCAAGCGACAAGAATTCCGGCTTGGGCGCTGCCGCAACGGAACTCGACCAAACACTCACCGGCGTGGCCAGGATGCAGGCCGGCTATCGTCGTTTGACTCAGCAGACGCCGCGCACCCTGTCGGCCGTCGACAATCTGTTCGCCGACAACTCCGACACGATGGTGCAGTTGCTGGGCAGCATGGCCACCATGTCGCAACTGTTGTATCTGCGGGTCCCCGCGCTCAACGCGCTGTTCCCGGACTACCGGGGGTCAGTCTTGGACGCGGTGACGAGCGCCTTTCACGACAACGGAGTCTGGGCGATCGCCGATCTCTACCCCCGCTACGTATGCGACTACGGGACCCCCTCGCACCCGCCCTCGGCCGCCGACTACTACGAGCCGTTCATGTACACCTACTGTCGCGACGACGACCCCGCCGTCTCGATCCGGGGGGCCAAGAACGCACCGCGGCCGGGAGGCGACGATACCGCCGGCCCGCCGATGGGCGCGGACCTGGGCCGCAGAACGGATCCGACCCCCAAGGGCCGCTACACCATCCCCACCCCCTACGGCGGCCCGCAGCTGCCGATCGAACCGCCGCACTAGGCCCCAAACCATCCGAGCCGATCCCTAGGAGATGATCGTGATCGTGACCTCCAAAAAGAATCCGAAGTCCGAGGCAGTGAAAGCGGACGCCGAATTGGCGGACGCCGCGCCCGAGGAGGCGCAGGTCGACGACGTTGTTGACGAGGTTGACGAGGTTGACGAGGTTGACGAGGTTGACGACGAGACCGCCGGCGCGGCCGGTGAGCCAGACGGTGAACACGACGAGGGTGGGCTGCTCAAACGCAAGCGTCCTGAGTCCGAGCGCCGGAAGCGGCCTTGGAAACAGGACCTGAAGCAGTATCTTCGTCGCAGCATCCTGCCGCTGTTACTCGTTGCCTCACTTGCTGTTTCGGGGTTTCTGGGATCGCGGCAGTGGCAAGAGCATCAGGTCAAGCTGGCCGGTGAGCAGGCCCAACAGGCGGCCATCGCTTACGCGCAGGTGCTGACGAGCATCGATTCGAACAGGGTGGACGAGAACTTCAGGCAGGTGCTCGACGGCGCGACCGGCGAGTTCAAGGACATGTATACGCAATCCAGCGTCAAACTCCGGCAGCTGCTGATCGACAACAAGGCGACCGCGCACGGGGTGGTGGTGGACTCGGCCATTCAGTCCGAATCCACGAACAAGGTTGTCGTGCTGGTGTTCATCGACCAGACCGTCACCAACACGGCCGCACCCGACCCGCGCATCGATCGGAGCAGGATCAAGATGACCATGGAAAAGGTCGACGGCCGCTGGCGGGCAAGCAAAGTGCAGCTGCTGTGATCCGCCGGCTCGTAGCGGCCGTCGTATTGGTCGCCGCCGCAACGCTTTCCTCCACCGCCCACGCGCACGCATCGGCCCCGTCGTTCTGTGGCGAGCTCGGCGGCGACTGGGACGGCCGGTACTGCCACACCTCGGTGACCTCGGAACGCAACGCCGTGCGCGACATCAAGGTCGCCGTGCCCGAGGACCTGGTCGACAATCCGGCGACGGCCCCGGTGATCCGCGACTACCTGCGCACCCTGGTCAACAACTGGCGAAATGCCAACTCCAGCATGGCCGCCGACAGCTACGGCGAGGAGAACTTCGAGGTCTTCCGGCACGCCAACCTGCTCAGCGCGGTGTTTCATGAGGACTATCACGCCGACGGGCCCAAGCCCAACAACGCCTACCGGACCTTCACGTTCGACATGGCAAGCGGCAGACGGGTGCAGTTGGCGGATCTGACGACGTCAGATCCGCTGACCGCCATTCCCCCACTGGCTCAACCGTTTGTCCAAACCGCGCTCGATCAGGCGCCGCCGCCGCACGACCCCGGCACCTACCCGTTCGTCGTGGACCGCTGGACGCCGGACAAGGTCTACTCCGGGGCGTACAAGGCCTGGGCGGTGACGCCCGACGAGCTGATCCTCTACATGCCGGACTACCCGGTGGGCCACGACAGCCCGATCAACTTCACGCCCGGCGTCATGCAGTGGTACATGGACGGCGGTACCGTGCAGGCGCATATCCCGCTGTCCGCCTTGGCTTCCGTGCTGCGCATCTAAGCGGAACGGCGCACGCCGCGAGCGTGCACGGATTGCCACCCGCAGCGGCGTGTCGCCGTACAAACACGCACGCTCGCGAGGGGCGGCGCGATCAGCGCTCAGTCCTCCGGGTTGTAGCCGAGGTTGGCGCCCAGCCAGCGCTCGGCTTCGGGCAGGGTCCAGCCCTTGCGCTTCGCGTAGTCGGCGACCTGGTCCTGGGCCATCCGGCCGACCACGAAATATTGCGACTGCGGGTGCGAGAAATACAGGCCGCTGACGGCGGCACCGGGCCACATCGCCATCGACTCGGTCAGCTCGATGCGGGTCCGCTCGTGGACGTCCATCAACTTCCAGATCGTCGCCTTCTCGGTGTGCTCCGGGCAGGCCGGGTAGCCCGGGGCGGGGCGGATTCCCTGGTACTTCTCACCGATGAGCGCCTCGTTGTCCAGCTGCTCGTCTGGCTGGAATCCCCAGAACTCCTTGCGAACCCGCTGGTGCATCCGTTCGGCGAAGGCCTCCGCCAGCCGGTCGGCGACCGACTCCAGCAGGATCGCGCTGTAGTCGTCGAGATCCGCCTTGAACTCCGCGATCTTCTCGCCGCTGCCGAGCCCCGCGGTGACGGCGAAGGCCCCGATGTAGTCGGCCAGACCGGTCTCCCGGGGCGCGATGAAATCGCCCAGCGACCGGTTCGGGATGCCGTCGCGGTGCTGGCCCTGCTGGCGCAGGTTGTGGAACATCGTCAGCACCTCGGTACGGGTGTCGTCGGTGTAGACCTCGACGTCGTCTCCGACCGCGTTGGCCGGGAAGAACCCGATCACCGCGTTGGCTGTCAGCCACTTCTCCTTGATCAGGGTGTCGAGCATCTGCTGGGCGTCGTCATACAGTTTGCGGGCAGCCTCGCCCGACGCCGGGTTGTTGAGGATGTCGGGGAAGCGGCCCTTCATCTCCCAGGCGTTGAAGAACGGCTGCCAGTCGATGTACTCGCGCAACTCGGCAATGTCGTAGTCGAGAAACTCCCGCACGCCGAGGCCCTGTACGGGTACCGGCGGCGTGTAGCCGTCCCACTCGATCGGCGTCCGGTTCGCGCGGGCCTTCTCCAGCGGCACCATGGGCCGCTCGTTCTTCTGGGCGTGCCGTTCCCGCAGGGATGCGTAATCCTTCTCGGTGGCCTCCAGCAGGGCGGGACGCTGCTTGTCGTCGAGCAGCGCGGCAGCGACCGGCACCGAGCGGGACGCGTCCTTGACCCAGATCACCGGGCCGCTGCGACGCGGCGCAATCTTCACGGCCGTGTGGGCGCTCGAGGTGGTCGCGCCGCCGATCAGCAGCGGGATCTGCAGGCCCTCGCGTTCCATCTCGGCGGCGAAGCCGGCCATCTCGTCCAGCGACGGGGTGATCAGGCCGGACAGGCCGACCATGTCGGCGTCGTACTCATTAGCCGCGGCCAGGATCTTGTCCGCGGGCACCATCACCCCGAGGTCGATCACGGTGTAGTTGTTGCACTGCAGCACGACCCCGACGATGTTCTTGCCGATGTCGTGAACGTCGCCCTTCACGGTCGCCATCACGATCGTGCCGTTGGTGTGGTCGGCTTCGCCGGGCTGCTTCTCCGCCTCGATATACGGCAGCAGGTAGGCCACGGCCTTCTTCATCACTCGGGCCGACTTCACGACCTGGGGCAGGAACATCTTGCCCGCGCCGAAGAGGTCGCCGACGACGTTCATGCCGTCCATCAGCGGGCCCTCGATCACCTCGATCGGCCGGCCACCCGCGGCGGCGATCTCGGCCCGCAGCTCCTCGGTGTCGTCGTCGACGTGGGCATCGATGCCCTTGACCAGGGCGTGCGTGATCCGCTCGCGGGCCGGGAGGCTGCGCCACTCGGCGGCCGCGGGATCTTCGGCCTTCTCGGAGCTGTTGAACCGTTCCGCGATCTCCAGGAGCCGTTCGGCCGCATCCTCGCGACGGTTCAGGACGACGTCCTCGATGCGCTCCCGCAGCTCGGCGTCGATCGAGTCGTAGGGCACCAGCGCACCGGCGTTGACGATGCCCATGTCCAGACCCGCCTTGATGGCGTGGAACAGGAACACCGCGTGGATCGCCTCGCGGACAGGGTTGTTGCCCCGGAACGAGAACGACACGTTCGAGATGCCGCCGGAGATGTGCACCCCGGGAAGGTTTTCCTTGATCCAGGCGCAGGCCTCGATGAAGTCGATCCCGTAGGTCGCGTGCTCCTCGATTCCGGTCGCCAGCGCGAAGCAGTTCGGGTCGAAGATGATGTCCTCGGCCGGGAAGCCGACCTCTTCGGTCAGGATCCGGTAGGCGCGCCCGCAGATCTCCTTGCGGCGCTCCAGGTTGTCGGCCTGCCCCTGCTCGTCGAAGGCCATCACGACGACGGCGGCGCCGTACTTGCGGCACAGCCGTGCCTCGCGGATGAACTTCTCCTCGCCCTCTTTCATGGAGATCGAGTTGACGATCGGCTTGCCCTGCACGTTCTTCAGGCCCGCCT
>NZ_JAICZA010000076.1 GCF_025933915.1 Mycobacterium sp. | reverse complement strand
GGTCGGTGATGCTGCCATGAGCCTGCATGGTCTCACGGCACTGGTGACGGGTTCGAGCGCCGGCGTCGGCCGAGGCATTGCCCTGGCTCTCGCCGCGAACGGAGCGCACGTCATCGTCGCCAGTCGGTCCGAGGCGGGGTCTGCCGTCGCCGATGAAATCACCGCGCGGGGGCACGGTGCGACATGGGCACGCTGCGATGTGACCGACCCTGAAGCGGTTGCCGGCGCAATCGATCTGGCCCTAGCGACCACCGGGCGGCTCGATGCCGTGATCCACAACGCCACGAGCAACGCGTCGAGCCGGCCGCACCAACTGGCCGATGTCGATCGTGCGGTGTGGGTGGACCACTACGCGGTGTCGCTCCGTGGAGCCCATCACTGCGCGGTTTCCGCCTTCCCCGCTTTGCAGCAGCGGGGCGGAACATTCCTCGTCATGACCTCACCTGCCGGCGTCGAAGGCAGTGCGACGCTGCCCCTCTACGCAACGATGAAGGGGGCTTTACGCGGCTTCGCCAAGGGCCTCGCGCGGGAGTGGGCCCCTTACGGCATCACGGTCAATGTGGTTTCACCGCTGGCGTATTCACCCGCGATGACCGCAGCGATCAAGGCCGATCCAGCAATGGAGGAAAGGCTGGCCCGCCGAATACCGCTGGGGCGCATCGGAGACCCCGAACGCGATATCGGCTCGGCCGTCACCTGTCTCGTCGGACCCGCCGCTCGCTACATCACCGGGCAGACCCTCGGCGTCGATGGCGGCCATTTCATGAACCTCTGAGCCGGTTCGCCGCAGATACAACCGTTCGCTATGATCGAGAATCGATATTCTCACACATGCTGGAGGTGCTGGTGAGCGACGACAAAGCGTTCGAGGTGTGGGACGCCGACAACCACATGTACGAGACCATCGACGCCTACACGCGGTATCTGCCGGAGAAATACGCCGAGGCGCTGAAGTTCATCGACGTCAACGGCCGCAAGAAGCTGCAGATCCTCGGCGTCGTCACCGAGTGCATTCCGAACCCGACCTACGAAGTGATTCCCACCCCGGGCGCGTGGGCCGACTACTACCGCGGGATCAACCCGGAGGGCAAGACGCTGCGGGAACTCGCCGACCCGATCCGCTGCCCCGACGAATTTCGGCATCCCGACCTGCGCCTGGCGTTGATGGACCGCCAGGGTGTCGACGGCGCAGTGATGTTCCCAACCACCGCGGGCATGCTCGAGGAACGGACGAGATCCGACACCGAGCTCACCCACGCGGTCACCCACGCGTTCAACCGCTGGCTGCTCGACGACTGGACGTTCAACTATCAGAACCGCATCTTCGCAGTCCCGGCGATCTCGCTCAACGATTCCGCGAAGGGCGTCCAAGAGCTCGAGTGGTGCCTGGACAACGGCGCTAGGACGGTGCTGATCCGGCCGGCGCCAGTGCCGCGGGAAGACGGCACTTCGCGCTCGCCCGCACTGCCCGAGTTCGACGACTTCTGGCGGCTGGTCGAGTCGTCGGGAATCTCGGTCCAAATGCACAACTCCGACGCCGGTTACGACCGCTATCTCTCCGACTGGGAGGGCGGCGAAGAGTTCCAAGGGTTCCAGCTGACGAAGTTCCGCGGCTTTATCTACGAGGAGAGCCGCCACATCTTCGACACACTCGCGGCGTTCATCGCACACGGCGTGTTCGAGCGGTTCCCCGGACTGCGTATCGGCGTCGTCGAGAACGGTGGCTCGTGGGCTCCGCGCCTGATGGATGTGTTCGATCGGGTGTACCGCAAAAAGCCTCGGGAGTTCAACGAGCACCCTTGCGATGTCTTCCGCAGGCATGTGTGGGTCAACCCGTTTCACGAGGAGGACATGTCGCACCTTGTCGAGATTCTTGGTGCGAATCGGGTGATGTTCGGATCGGACTACCCGCATCCCGAGGGACTGGCCCACCCCGCGGACTTCGTCAAGGAACTCGCAGACCTCCCTGCGGTCACCACCGCACGGGTGATGGGTGGCAACCTCAAGGAGCTGATCGGCTTCTAGCCGAGGTCGACGAAGCGCAACGGTCACCGGCTCCCAAACCAGGCCCGTAATTCGGTCTTGAGCACCTTGCCGGTGAGGTTACGCGGCAGGGCATCAACGATTTCGAGCCGTTCGGGCGTCTTGTGCTTGCTCAGCCCTCGCGCTTGACAGTGTTCGAAGATCGACGAGAGCGTCACCGCCGCGCCTGGCCGCGCGACGACGACGACGGCGCACACGCGCTCGCCGGTCCGCTCATCGGGCACGCCGATGACCGCGACGTCGGCCACCGCCGGGTGGCTCGCCAGCACTCCCTCGACTTCGAGCGCGGAGATGTTCTCCGCATTGCGGATGATCGCATCCTTGATGCGGCCGGTGACCACGACGTTGCCGTCGTCGTCGACGCGGCCCAGATCTCCTGTGCGAAACCATCCTTCGGCGTCGAACGCGTGGGCATCCAGAGACGCATCGACGTAGCCGAGGAAGCATTGCGGCCCCTTGAGCCGCAACTCCCCTTCCGCTCCATGCGGGACCTGCTGGTCCGCTTCGTCGACGACCCGGATCGTCACGCCCGGCACCGGTTTGCCAACGGTGTGATCCAGCAGGTCCGCAGGGCCGTTCGGCGCCTGAGAGGTGGCGACCGGAAATTCGGTCAGGCCCCACGCGTTCGCCACACCGTCCACGGAAAATACCTGCCGCACTTGGCGTCCCAGCTCGGGGGTGATCGGAGCGCCGCCACCGACGCAGCCACGCAGCTCCGGGTAGAGCGGTTGGTCACCACGCTTCGCCTGTGCCGCCATGAAGGCGACGAAGAAGGGCGTCGCGCTGCCCAGCAGAGTCGGGCGGTGCGCCGCGATGGCAAAGGGCGTCTCATCCGGGTCGAAGGCGTCGAACAGCACCAACTTCATGCCGGTAAGCAGGCCGGCGGCGAGCATGGCAGCGCCCCCGATGTGCGAAACCGGGAATGCGATCGGGTTGACGTCGCTACTGGAGGCCCCGACGATCCCGATGACCCCGGCTGAGCCGGCGATGACCGAGCGGTCGCAGTGGCGCGCACCCTTGGGTGCCGCCGTCGTACCCGACGAATAGTAGATCCACCGCGGGTCCTCGTCGCCACGTGGCGGCGGAGGTAGCGTCCCCGGATCACCCACAGGCAACCGAAGCGCGTCGGTGACGGGCGCGCCGTGGTCGATGACCACGACCGTCATCGCCCGCTCACCCGCGAGTTGACGCGCGAGCGCGGTATGGTCGAAGCCGCGCCACAATCCCGGAACGACGATGACCTCGGTCGCGAGTTGCGCTGTCACGAAACGCAGTTCGCTTTCCCGCCAAATCGGCAGTACCGGGTTCTGGACCGCGCCAAGGCGCGTCAACGCCGTCATGACGACCATCGTCTCCAGCGTGGTCGGCAGTTGCCACGACACCACGGTGCCCGCACCGATCCCCCGCTGCGCGAGCGCCGCTGCACAGGTCAGTGCGGAGTCCCGCAGCTGCGCGCAGGACAGGCTGCGCCCATAGTCATCCGCGAGGACCACCCGGTCGGGGTGCGCTCGCGCGGCGGTCTCGACCAGGGACCAGTACGTCTGCACGGCGGGTTGCGGGGTCACCGGCTCGGCAGGTGCAGTCGGCGCTTGGCAAGAATATTGCGCATCATCTCCGAGCTGCCGCCCGATATCGTGTAGGCGCGCGACCACAGCCAGCATTCACGCAACCGTTGTTTGGCGTTCTGTAATTCATGGTCCGCCACCCCGGCTACCGTCGCGGACGCGGCCAACTCCGCGCCGTAGGCCGCGACCCGGTGGTACGTCTCGGCAAAGCTCAACTTGGCAATCGACCCGTCACCCGCTTGTTCGTCACCTGATGTCAGCCGCTCCACGTGATCGTCGATGAATGCCTTGGCCACTTCGACCTCCACGGCCAACTCGGCGACCTCCTGGCGGACGTCGCCGCATTCCAACGCGGGCACGCCGTCGATATGTGCGTGCCGGGCCAGCACCACCAGATCGTCGATGAGCAGTTCCAGCAAGATGACGTTCCCGCCGATGCCGAATCGCTCAAAGTCCAGGCCCGCCATGATGATCGACCAGCCTTCGCCCGCCTCGCCGATCAGGCTGTCGGCACCAAGCCTGACCCCGGTGAGGAAGACCTCATTGACCTCGATCGCATCACCGATCGTGCGGATCGGACGAACCTCGACGCCGTCCGCCGAGAGCGGCACGGTGAACACCGACAGGCCGTGGTGGCGCGACGATGCCGGATCGGTGCGGATCAGGGCGAGGCCCATGTCGGCCCAGTGGCCGTCGGTGATCCAGGTCTTCTGCCCGTCGATCAGCCAAGTTCCATCAACTTGCTGCGCACCGCGGGTGCGCACTCCGGCGATGTCACTGCCGGCGTCGGGCTCGCTGAGCAACTGGCACCAGACATGTTCGCTGCGCCGGATCGGTGGCAGCAGCGTTCGTTTCTGTTCGTCAGATCCGAAGTGCAGGAGCACATGGGCGGCCAGGTTCACCTGGTCCACCGGGCGCGGCGCGCGGGCGCGCAGAATCTCCTCACTCACGATGCGGTCGTGCAGCGGGTGGTAATCGCCGCCACCGCCGTATTCGACCGGCCAGTCCGCGCCGACGAAGCCCGCTTCGAACAGCCCGGCGAACCAGGTGCGCAGCAGGGCTTCCTGTTCGGCGGTCTCAGGGGCTCGATGGCCTTCACGCGCCTCGATCGCCGGTGCGTGTTCGACGATGTGCGCCCTGACCCGATTCCTGAATTCGGTCAGCTGCGCCTCGGTGGGCCGGTTTCCGAAAACGCTCACCAGCCGCAGACCTCCGCCAGCAGCGCCCGACTCGACCGCGCCGTGCCCATCAGCTGACCGTTGGTGAAGACACGACGCAGTTCGTGGTGCAGCGGGTACTCCCAGGTGAATCCGATGCCGCCCGATAGTTGCATGCACTCGTCCACGGCGGCTGCGGCTTTCGCCGCGACGAAGGCGTGCGCCGCCGCCGCCGTCAGCACGGGCGCCCGCGCGTCGGCAGCGGCGATCGCACGCGCCGCCCTCAAGACGACGGCCCGTGCCTTGACCTCGAAAACCAACAGCTCGACGAGCCGGTGCTGAATCGCTTGGAAACTCGCGATCGGCGCCCCGAAGGCGACCCGCTCCCGCAGGTATGCCGTCAGCCGTTCAAGGGTCATCGACGTTGCACCCACGGAGTCGGCGGAAACGAGCAGCCGCGCCACGGCCATCAGCTCCTCGGCCCGCTCGGGTGGTCCGATCAAGGCGCTGGGCCCTTCCGTGAGATCGATACGCCATACCGTTCGGGTGACGTCGAGCAGATCACCGTCCAGTACCAACCGCGCAGGATCCAGGTCGCGCAGCAGATGAATTCCGTTGCGCCCCAAAAGAACTACGATGTCAATCCCATCGCCGCGAATGATCCGTGCGGAGTCGGCGAAGTCGGTGACGACGGCGACGCCCGCCGCCGTCGTGCCGGCAAGCAGGCCGGGCAGCAACTGTTCCCGTACTTCGTCGGGCGCCGAGGAGAGCGCCGCGGCGGCCATCGTGGTTCCGAACCACGCCGACCTGTCGTTCGCTCGTCCGAGTTCCTCGGCGACGACACACGTTTCGACCGGACGCCGTCCCGCACCGCCCATCACCTCATCGACGAGCAGTCCGGTCCAGTCCATCGCCGCGAGGTCCTTGACGGATGCCTTCTCGCCGCGTTCGGCCAGAAACTGCCGCGCCGACGCCCTCAGCAGGTCGAGGTCGACGGCGGCTGAGTCCTGGTCTGCCATGCCGCTGCTAACTCCGGGTGAGCAGCTGGTCGGCATTGTCGCGCATGATTCGCCTCTTGGCGGCGTCGTCGAGCGGGTCGAGCAGCTTGGCGAATTCGGCCGGCACGGCCAGGCCTTCGGCGTGCGGGTAGTCCGAGCCCATTACCAAGCAGTCGTCGTATCCCAAGCCCGCGACGATCGCCGGGATGTCATCCTCGGGGTACGGCACGACGCGGACATGGCGACGGAAAATTGCCGACGGCCGCTCCGTCAGCTTCCCACCGATCCAGGGACCGTTGCGTCCCATGCCACGGCTCTTGTCCATATGTTTGACGAAGAACGGCACCCATTCCGCCCCGTGCTCGGCGACAAGGGCGTTCAGGCCCGGGAAGCGACCGAAGACGTTGTCGAAGATGAGCGCGGACAACGTCTCCTCGATGGGTCGCTGGCCGTAGGCGTTCATCCACTGCCACGCCGACATGTGCCAAGAAGCGGGGTCGGAGTTCTGTCCCCAGGCGGGCGAGATCGCAGTGAAGTACCAGAACGGCATGATGTGGAACACCAGGATGCAGCCGGCCTCCTGCAAGCGTGCGTAAATGGGGTCGAAGTACGGGTCCCCGGGTGATCGACCGTAGGCCGGCCCAGTTGGCAGCAGCACGAATTTTGCACCCTGCGCGATGATCGCCTCCGTCTCGGCGATCGCAGAATCCAAGTCGCGCAACGACATCAGCGCCGTCGCAAAGATCTTATCCTGGTAGTTAAAACCCCACTCTTCGTCAAACCATCGGTTGAATGAGCGAAGGTTGGCATACAGTGCCGCCGTGTCATCGACGTAGTGTTCGGCGGCCAGGGCCATACCGCTCGGATAGATGACCATACGCTCGATGTTCTGGTCCGCCATGACGGCGAGACGTGCGGCACGCTCGATGAACTCCGGTTGCATGGGTTGCGGCTCGTAGGACTCCTCAGGGTTGCCCGATCCCATTTGCCTGAGCATCTCCTTGAGCGAGCCCGGCCGGTAAGCGACATCGAGCCCCAGTCCGCCTTCGCTGTTGAACGTGGCGACCCGACGTCCCGCAAGGATCACCTCGACGCCGTCCGCCCCGCGCACGGTGGTGATCGCCCGGTCCAGAAACTCCTCCGGCAGATAACGGGTGAACGCATCCCTCGTCTCGTAGCAGTGGGTGTCGCAGTCAAAGATGCCGTAGTCGAGTTTCGTCGTCACCGCTTCGCTCCTTCAGGCGAGAATGATTATTCTCTATTTTCACAAAACATACTATCCTGATCCGGCAAGGGCTATCCCGGGCGGGATAACCGGGCGCCCGGAGTCAGCGGCGCCGGCGTCCGCCGCGACCGCACAAGGAAGACATGAACCCATCAAAATCGGTGACCGGCAACACGATCGGATGGGCACCGATGGGCCTCCGGATTGCCTTGCTGGGCAATATGCTTCCCGCAGCGGCCGTGATGCGCTTCGGCCCGACGTCCGCGACGGCAAGCGTCAGGCTCGTCGCCGACCGGCGCGAGACGGAGGACGTCCTCGTACCGGCATTGGAGGCCGCGCGTGCCGGCAACTGAGGTCGACAACCTTCGCAGCGTCGTCCGCGACTACCTGACCGCCACGTCGCCCAGCGAGACCGTGCGCAAGCTGATGGCGACGGACGCCGGGTACGACGAGGCGTCGTGGCACCGGATGGCCGGCGAGTTGGGCCTGCACGGCATCGCCGTGCCCGAGCAGTGGGGTGGGGCCGGCGCCGGTGTGGCCGAACTCGCGGTGGTCTTCGAGGAAATGGGACGCGCGCTGTTGTGTTCCCCGTTTTTCGCCACCGTGGGGCTGGCGACACAGGCCGTTCTGGCCAGCGACGACGACGCGGCGGTGGAGCAGTTCATTCCCGGGTTCGTCGACGGCTCTAGCACCGCGACGCTGATCCTCAACGGCCAACTCCGCGCGTGGGATCCCCGTGACGTGACGTTGAGGGCTGACCGCGACAGCGCCGGTTATCGGATCCACGGTGCGGCACCGCTCGTGATCGACGGTCACACCGCGGATGTCGTCCTGGCGGCGGCTAGTACGACCGCGGGCATCTCGTTGTTCGCGGTACGCGCCGGGTCACGGGGACTTCGTCGCACGCCGTTGGCCGGACTCGACCGCACCCGCAAAATGGCTCGGGTGCAGTTCGACGGCGCACCAGCAGACCTGATCGGAGCGGACGGCGGTGCCGCGAGTTTCCTTGCGCGCACATCGGACCTCGCCCTCATCGCGCTAACCGCCGAACAGGTCGGCGCAGCGCAACGCTGCCTCGACATGGCCGTCGACTACGCCAAGAATCGAATTCAGTTCGGTCGGCCCATCGGCAGCTTCCAAGCGGTCAAGCATCGGTGCGCAGACATGTTGGTTCAGGTGGAGGGTGCGCGCTCGGCCGCGTCGCATGCGGCGGACGTGGCCGGCACCGATGACCTCCCGACCGCCGCGTCGATCGCGAAAATGGTGTGTTCGGAGGCTCTCCTGCAGGTTGCACTCGACAACATGCGCATCCACGGCGGCATCGGCTTCACCTGGGAACACGACGCCCACTTGTTCGTCCGACGCGCCAAGGCCACCCAGTTGATCTTCGGCGACCCCGACTACCACGCCCAGCGTCTGGCCACGCTCGTCTCCGAAGTGAAAGGACCCTTGTGACCGTCTCCTTCTCCCTCGAACTGCCCACCCAGCGTGTGGAGGCAGTCGATGAGTTCGTAACCGCCGAAGCCATCACCGACATCGCACGCGTGGCCGAGGCGAGCGGGTTCGCGGCAGTCCACGTCACCGACCACCCCGCTCCCGACGGGAAGTGGCTCGACCACGGGGGCCACCACGCCCTCGACCCGTTCGTCGCGTTGGCGTTCGCCGCCGCCGCGACCACCGACGTCAAGCTGCTGACCAATGTCTATATCGCCGCCTACCGCAACCCGTTTCTCGGCGCCAAATCGATTCAAAGCCTGGCGACGCTGTCGAAAGGGCGGCTCATCCTCGGGACCGCCGCGGGTTACCTCAAGCCCGAATTCAAAGCCCTCGGAATAGATTTCGACACCCGCGGCGCTCTGCTCGACGAGGCGCTCGACGTGCTGGACAAGGTGCTCACGGGTGAGGACATCGCCTACGAAGGAACATCCTTCGCAGCGCGTGGCGTTCGACTGCGCCCGCTGCCGGCTACGCCCCCACCGGTGTGGGTCGGAGGCAACAGCAAGTCAGCCGTTCGCCGGGCGGTATCGCGCGCCCAGGGATGGGCGCCGTTCAATACGTTCGGTTACGCCGCGGCGTCACGCACCGCGGAGATTTCGACGATCGATGAGTTGCAGCTGGCCATCGACTGGGCCAAACAGTACGCGGCCGAAATTGGCCGCACCGCACCGCTGGACATCTGCTTTTCGGCGGGAAACCTGCTGGACGACACCAGATCAAACGACGAACGTCACACGACCATCGACAGGCTCGCTGCGGCCGGGGTCACCTGGCTCACCATCGCGCCGCCGGGTGCGGACAGGGCTGAACTCATCGACCGTTCGCGCGCCTTCGCCAGGGAATTCATCACGGGGTGACGTGCCGTCAGGCCATCAGGCTGTTGGCGGCGAATGCATCAACGCCGATCCGGCGATGGGCAAACAGCCACCGGCCGTTCACGGGGACGAGCACATCGCGGTAGCGTCCCCAGTGGTCGGGCCCGATGTCAGTGTGAACGGCAAAATAGCTGCTGACCTCGGCCCTGTCGCGGGACACCGATGCGAACCTGATGCTCGAGACGTGGTGGCGGACGTGAGTCGGCGCCTGCCGTGTCGGCTGCCCCGATTGCAGAGGTCGCGTCATCGCCGCGGCGAGGCCGGCCTCGATTTGCGTGGGCCCCGTCAACGGCTCGGCACCGCCGGTGAATTCCAACACGCCCTCGTCGCAGAAGCATCCCGCCAGCGCGTGGAGATCGAATCGATCGGTAGCGGCGGTGTAGTCGGCCAACGTCTGCCGCACCGACTCCCGTACTTCAAGCTCCCAAACATCCATGGGACCTCCTCGTGGAAATTGAGTTCCAGCACACGATAACGTCTATTCTCATGCCACAACCCAGCCTTCATGCCCTGCTCGATCCCGCCACCACCGCGCTCGTGACCCAGGAGTGCCAGGGCGGGGTGATAGGGCCACAGGCGGGCCTCCCATTGCTCGCCGAGGAAGCGCGCCGCGATGCCATTCCCAACATCGCCAAGCTGCTCGACGCCGCCAGGCCGGCCGGGGTCACGGTCGTGCATTGTCTGGTCCAACGGCGCGCCGACGGTCGGGGGTCCAACACGAACGCCCGGCTGTTCGCGGCGGGCAAGTCCTTTGAGGTCGACCTCACGCCGGGTAGCGCGGGCGCCTCGGTGCTGCCCGAGTTCGGCCCGCACGATACCGACCTCATCCTCACCCGCACCCACGGTGTCGGCCCGATGTGCGGTACCGATCTCGACTCCGTGCTTCGCAACCTGGGTATCAAGACGATTGTGGGGGTGGGGGTTTCGGTCAACGTCGCGATCACGAATTTCGTCATGGACGCCGTCAATCGCGGCTATCAGTTCGTCTTGCCGCGGGACGCGGTGAGCGGGTACCCGCGGGAGTACGCCGATTCGCTCGTCGACAACACGCTGTCCCTGCTCGCCACGGTGACCTCATCGAGCTCGGTGGTCGACGCCTGGAATGCATTGGGCTGAGCGTCGGGGCTACCCCGACCTGGATGTTGCGAAGCGATGATGATAACGTCATTCTCATATAGCGTAAATGATGATATTCGCTGCTCCAGGAGGAAAGTTCAATGTCTTCCCGTTCATTGCCGTACCCGGTTTTCGATATCGACAACCACATGTACGAGACGACGGACGCGCTCACGAAATACCTGCCGAAGGAGCACCGCGGAAAGGTCGGTTACGTCGAGGTCAATGGCCGGCCCAAGCTCGTCGTCAAGGACCACATCAGCCATATGATCCCCAACCCGACCTTCGCGCGCGTCGCCAAGCCGGGTAGCGCCGAGGATTACTTCCTGGGCAACAATCCCGAAGGGCTCAACTTTCGCGAATTCATCGGCGAGGCAATGGATGTCATTCCCGCATATCAGGCGCCCGGTCCCCGACTGGAGCTGATGAACGAGCTCGGCATCGACCAATGTGTGATGTACCCGACCTTGGCCAGCCTCATCGAAGAACGCACCACCGACGACGTCATCCTCACGCACGCGATCATTCACGCGCTCAACGAGTGGATGCACGAGCACTGGACGTTCAACTACCAGGACCGGATCTTCGCGACCCCCGTCATCTGCCTGCCGCTGGTGGACGAAGCCATCAGGGAATTCCACTGGGGCCTTGAGCGCGGCATGAAGACGTTCCTGGTGCGGCCCGCACCCGTGCCCAGCCGGTTCGGCGGTTCGCGCTCGATGGGCCTACCCGAGTTCGACCCGTTCTGGGAGGAGGTCGTGAAGGCCGACATGCCGGTCACCATGCACGCCTCGGACAGCGGCTACCAAAAGCACCTCATGGAGTGGGAGGGCGGCGACGAGTACCTGTCCTTCAAACCGAGTGCGCTGCGCGAGGTCGTAATGGGCCACCGCGCCATCGAGGACACCCTGGCCGCGATGATCTGCCACGGCGCGCTGTCGCGCTTTCCCGATCTGAAGATCTTCTGCGTCGAGAACGGCAGCGGTTGGGTGCGAAATCTGCTTGAACAGCTCAACACCGCGTACAAGATCATGCCCAAAGAGTTCGACGAGCATCCGGTCGAGGTGTTCAAGCGCAATATCTACATCCACCCGTTCCTCGAAGACGACCTCCAGGGAATCATCGACATCATGGGTGAGGACCACGTGATGTTCGGCTCAGATTTCCCGCATCCCGAGGGCATCGGTGACCCACTGAGCTTTGTCGACCGACTGGACGGCGTCTCGGAGACCGCCAAGGTGAAGATCATGGGCGGCAACGCTATTGAGCAGTTGGGGCTCAAGGTCCCGGCATGACCCAGGCGCCCAAATCTCCGAAGGAATACGACGGAATCGCCGACTTCGAGACTCACGTCGGCGAGCACCTCGGTTTCAGCGACTGGCACCGGGTCACTCAGAAGGAAATCAATTTGTTCGCCGAGGCGACCGGTGACCATCAATGGATCCACGTCGATCCTCAGAAGGCGGCCGCCGGCCCCTACGGCAAGACCATCGCGCACGGCTATCTGACGTTGTCGCTGGTACCCATTCTCGTGCAACAGATTTACCGAGTGACCGGGCTGGCGATGCAGGTGAACTACGGCTCAGACAAGCTAAGGTTCCCCGCGCCGGTCCCGGTGGACTCCCGCATCAGGGCGGGGGCCGAACTGCTGAAGGTGGAGCGCAGCGACAAAGGGGGTCGGGCCACCGTGCGTGTCACCGTCGAAGTCGAAGGCAACGACCGGCCGGCGTGCGTCGTCGACACGATCGCCGCGATGGTCGACGCCTGATTCAACGGCGAAGGTGGTGGCTTTGCGAACGGCGGAGTTCGCCGACTAACCGTTCAGCACGCGGTGCCCGATGATTCGTTGTTCGCAGAGCGCGGCAATCTCCTGATCGGAAAGGCCAAGCGCCCCAAGCACCTCGGCGTTGTGCTGTCCCAGCGTCGGGGCCGCGGTCCGGTGCTGGTGTGCGGGTCCCGGCGAGATGCGAAACGGCCAGCCCGGAAACCGATGTCGGCCGGTGATCGGATGGTCCAGATCCTGGTAGAAGCCGCGTGCGTCGAGCTGCTCGACGTCATACATCTGATCGGCGGTGAGCAGCCGCTCGGCGGGCACGCCATGGCGGCCCAGCGTCGCCACGATCTCGTCGGCGGGTCGCCCGCGTGTCCAATCCGTCAGTAGCCCGTCGAATTCGTCGTGGTTTTCCCGGCGCGCTTTCGCAGTGGCAAACCTCGGGTCGTCACGCAGGTCAGGACGGTCAGTCGCGTCCAGTATCGCAAGCCAGTCAGCGTCATCGCGCACCGAGAGCGCGACCCACTCGTCGACGTTGCTGGTCGCGTAGACACCCTGGGCGTATTCGCGGTGGCGGTTTCCCTCACGTGCCCGCACCGAGCCCGTCAACGAGTATTCGATGACGGGTTCGGCGGTCACCGCCGCACCAACCTCGATTTGCGCGGCTTCGATCAGCTGCCCCTCGCCGGTGGACCGCCGGTGCTCGAGGGCGGCCAGCAGCGCGACGCATGCGTGGACGCCGGCAATGGGGTCGGCGGGTCCCTGCAGGTTGCACGGTGGGCCGTCCGCGTAACCGGTCGCGGCCGACATGCCCGATACCTGTTCGATGTTCAGCGCCCAGCCCACGTAGTCGCGCCACGGCCCCTCCAGCCCGAATCCGGGCATCCGCACCATGATCACGCCCGGATTGACGCGCGCGATCGAGTCGTAGTCCAGGCCGAAGTGCTCGACCACGCGTGGCGAAAAGTTCTCCACCACCACATCGGCTTCCGCGGCCAGCCGCAGCGCCAGCTCACGACCGACGGCAGAGGTGAGATCCAGCGTGATGTCGCGCTTGTTGAGATTGGTTCCCTGCCACAGCGGCCCACGCTCGTACCAGTCGTCGCCTTCACGCAGAAGTGAGCCCGAGTAGCGATGTCCGTCGGGGCGCTGAATGGATTCGACCTTGATCACGTCGGCACCGAACGCACCGAGGTAGCACGTCAGATACGCGCCCGCCCAGAAAGTGCTCAGGTCGAACACCTTCAACCCGGCGAACGGCAGAGAGACGTCGACGACGTCGTCGCCCTTCGAGCGGGGGGCATCGCGCTCACTCCAGGTGACCCGCGCATCCGCTCGGATGATCGGAGCAGGCAATGCCGGCGGGACGGGGGTCTTCGAAAGCCGGAACGGCGCCCCCGGTCTGGTGAATCGCCATGCTTCAGGAGCCGACGCGACGAAATATCCTCGTTCCGCATACTGCGGACACTCCAGGATGGTGTCACCTTCGGTGATCGGCGCCGCGGGTATTCGCATGGCCTGGCTCAATTCGACCAGGTCGGCAACGGACATCGATTCGAGGAAGGGCTGGGCCTTGGCGAAGAACTCGTCGCGCTCGGGGCCACCGAGCATGATCGCGAGCTGATCGTCGCCGAACTCGGGCAGGCCGACCATTGCGCACACGTCCAGCCAGTGCTGGCCTGTCAGGCAGTTGATTCCGATCCACCCGTCGGCGGCGTGCACAATACCCAGCATCGGCGCGGCTTTGGAATTCGTCGGCAGGCCAAGGCTTTTCAGGCGCGCAGCCATCAGCATGGGATAGGGCAGCGTCGATAACAGCGACTCGAACATCGAGACGTCCACCTCGACCGGCCGGTTCGCTTCGGCCGTGGCGATTCGCAGTGCCGTCAGCGCGCCGAGAGCCGCATATCCGCCCGCGATGTACTCCGGGATCCGGGCACCGGCCTGCACCGGCGCTCGGCCGGGCTCACGCACATTGATCCAACCCGCCGCCGCCTGCAGGGTCAGCGGTGTCGTGGCCCGGTCGCGCAGTGGCCCTTGCTGACCGAAGCTCGAGACTCGCACCACGACAAGGTTCGGGTTGATCCGGGCAAGCGTGTCCGCGTCCAAGCCCCACGCTCGGCGCTCAGGGGCGCCCGCCGGCAGGTCCTCGACAAGAACATCCGCCTGAGAGATCATGTCGTGCGCCGCGGCGATGTCGCCTTCCTGCGCGAAATCGAGCCTGACACCACGCTTTCCGGCGTTCAAGTACTCAAACAACCCGCTTCGCTCCGGATCAGGACGCCCCGAAGGAAACGGACCCCAGCGACGCAGCGGGTCGCCCGACGGGGGCTCGATCTTGCAGACGTCGGCGCCGAGATCCACCAGAAGCTTCGTGCAATAGGGGCCAGCGATCTCGGAGGCCAGCTCGATGACACGCAGGCCCGCCAGCGATCCGGTCACGCAGGCACCCCGATCGCTTTGGGTTCCATGTAGGCCCGCAGCCCCATCACACCGCCCTCCCGGCCGATTCCGCTCTGCTTGAAGCCCCCAAACGGTGCGTCTCCGGGAATCGTGCCGTTGATCGATACCTGCCCGGTCCTGATCCGGCGGGCGATGGCCACCGCACGATCGACGTCGGTCCCCCACACCGCACCACCGAGCCCGTAGGACGAATTGTTGGCGATGGCCACCGCATCGTCGTCGTCGCGGTACCGCAACACGGTCAGCACGGGGCCGAACACCTCCTCCTGCGCGATGTACGAATCGGCGGATGCATCGGTGAGTATCGTTGGCTCGAAGTAGAAACCGCTGCTCAGATCCTTTGGACGGGCGCCTCCGGCCGCCACGGTTGCGCCGTCGGCTTCGGCGCGTTTGACGAATCCCTCGACACGGTCCAGGTGCTCGCGGCTGATCAACGGTCCCATGGTGACTTCCGGATCGACGGGATCGCCGATCACGACCGCGCGGGACAGCTCGGCAAGCCGGTCCACCACCTCGTCGTGGAGCGCATCGGGAAGTAGCAACCTGCTGTTGAGAATGCAGGCTTGACCGGCATGCATCGTGCATCCCTCGAACAGCAGCCGCTCCAACAGTTCGTCGCTGATGTCGACGTCGGGCAGCAGGATGGTCGCCGACTTGCCTCCGCACTCCAGCAGAACGCGCTTCATCGTGGTCGCGGCGCCCGCCATCACATCGCGCCCGACTGCAGAGCTGCCGGTGAAGCTCACCATGTCGACCCTGGGGTCCAGGGTCAGGCTTCTGCTGGCCTCGACGCCGGTCGGCGTCACCACGTTGACGACGCCGGCCGGAATGTCCGTGTCTTCGTCGATGATCCGCGCGAGGGCGAGCCCCGCCAGCGGTGTCAGCGGCGAAGGCTTCAGTACCAGCGTATTTCCCGCCGCGAGCGCTGCGCCCAGCTTCATGACGTTGAGGGTGTGCGGGAAGTTCCACGGCGTCATGGCCGCCACCACACCGAGCGGTTCGTAGCGCAACAGCGTCGTGCCCGCGGCACCCCACGCGTCCATCGGCGCCTCGGCGGGCTCCGTGGCGAGCTCGGCGGCATGACCGACCATGAACGCCGGGCCGTCGACGTGAATCAGCCGCTCGTTTGCCGAACAGCCCCATTCGGCCTGCGCGAGGGCATAGATCTCCTCACCCCGGGTCATCAACGCGTCGCTGAGCTGTTGCAGGCATCGGGCCCGTTCGGCGGGCTCGGCCGCGGGCCATGGGCCCGTGTCGAACGCCGACCTCGCTGCCGCGACCGCCTGCTGGACCTGGGCCACGCTCGCGTCGGGCGCGGTTTCGAGCACGGTCTCGGTGGCGGGGTTGACGACGTCGTAGCGCCCACTGTCCGGGTCGATCCATTGGCCGCCGATGTAGTGCCCGTAAGCGTCGAGCAGCGAACGCGACCCAGCCATCCTGCCTGCCTTCCTGACTGCATGCTCATCGAGCGGCGCGGGCTACGCCCTCAAGAACTTACATACTCAACCTGTGTGTACACGCCGACCGCAACGCCGTCAACGACTAATTGACAATACTTTTAGCCAAATATGCCGTGATTGACAGATGATCTCGCCGTGCTGTAGACAGCTTCGAGAACGGACATTCTTGATTAATATGTCTGACGAGCTCTCCGTGTTGCCAAGGAAGGCCTGCTGTGCCCACTACGACTGTTCCCTTGCACTCACCGGACTTCTACGCCGGCGATCCCTACCCGATCTACCGGGAACTTCGCAACACAACGCCGGTCGTGTGGAACGACGTGACGAACTTCTGGGCGTTATTGAAGTACGAGGACGTCCGCTACGTTTCGGGCCACCCGCTGATCTTCTCGTCGACGAAAGGCATCACGATCCCGGATCCCACCCAGCCTGAACCCGTTCAGGAGGGAAACCTGATCTTCACCGATCCCCCCCGTCACCGTCAGCTTCGCAAGCTCATCAACTCCGGCTTCAGCCGCCGCCAGGTGCAGTTGCTCGAGCCCAAAGTGCGCCAGATCGTGAAGGGGATCGTGGACAGTGTCGACCCGTCGCGGGAGTACGAATTCGCGGAGGAGATCGCCGCACCGCTTCCCACGCGGATGATCGCCGAGATGCTGGGTGCCCCGCCCGAAGACTGGGAGCAGTTCCGCGCATGGTCGGACGCGGCGGTTGGCACTGCAGACCCAGACATCGAACTGGACTCGATCGTCGCGCTCGGCGAGCTGTACGAATACTTCACCAAGCTCATCGCCGCGCGGCGCTCCGGTGAGGTCAGCGGGCAGGACGACCTGTTGAGCATCCTGGCCGCGGCGGAGGTCGACGGCGAGCGACTCACCGACGCGGATCTGCTCAACTTCTCCTTCTTGCTGTTGGTAGCCGGCAACGAAACGACCCGCAACCTCATCGCATTGGGCACCTTGGCCCTGATCGACCACCCCGACCAGTTCGCGCTGCTGCGATCGAACCCGTCGCTGCTCCCCAGCGCGGTCGAGGAGATGCTGCGCTACACCAGCCCGGTCACCCACATGGCCCGCCGCGCCACCGAGGACGTCGAGATCCGCGGCCAGCAGATCAAGGCCGGCGACACCGTGGTGATGCTCTACGGCGCCGCCAACCGCGACGAAGAGATCTTCGGGCCCACCTGCGAAGAGTTCGATATCACCCGTAATCCCAATCCGCACATCGCCTTCGGGGCCGGTGAGCACGCTTGCCTCGGTGCGCAGCTCGCCCGGCTGGAAGCCAGGGTGATGTTTGAGGTGCTGCTGGGTACGTTTCCGACGATCGAGCTCACCGGTGACGTGTCACGGCTTCGCGCCACCATGGTGCCCGGTGTCAAACGCATGCCGGTTCGACTGGGAGCTTCTCACTGATGGACTTCGACTACACGCCAGAACAGGAGCAGCTCCGAAAGGATTACCGGTCCCGCCTCGAGGCGGTGATGACCCCAGAGCGCCGCGCCGCCGTTGCCAACCTCACCGAGGGCGGCGCCGCGATGACCGAATGCCGGCGCGCTCTCGGCGATGCCGGGCTGCTCGGGGTCGCCTGGCCAGTCGAATACGGCGGCGGTGGGCTGACCGCGCTGGAACAGTACATTTTCTCGGAGGAAGCGCGCAGGGTCAACGCCCCGTTGCCGTTCGTCACTCTCAACACGGTGGGCCCCACGCTCATTCAGTACGGCACCGACGAGCAGAAGGCCAAGTTTCTCCCCGCAATCCTCAAGGGCACCGTTGATTTCGCGATCGGCTACTCGGAGCCGGGCGCCGGTAGCGACCTCGCGTCGTTGCGTACCACCGCGGTACGCGACGGCGACGAATTCGTCATCAACGGTTCGAAGATGTTCACCAGCGGCGCGGAGTTCGCCGACTACATCTGGCTGGCGGCGCGCACCGATCCAACTGTCAAGAAACACAAGGGAATCACCCTGCTCATCGTCCCGACCGACTCACCCGGATTCTCCTGGAAGCCGCTGCACACCATGCCGGGGGTCTCCACGTACTACACGTTCTACGATGACGTCCGGGTACCCGAGAGCGCCATCGTGCTCGGCGAAAACCAGGGTTGGACGCTCGTGACGAACCAGCTCAACCTGGAACGCGCCGCCCTCGGCAATCTCGGTGCCCTAGAGCCGTTGTTCACCAAGACGCTGAAATGGGCATCGACGACACCGCTCGACGGCGGCACGGTCATCGACCAGCCCTGGGTGCAGCAGGCCCTGGCCCGGGTGGAAGCGCAAGTCGCCGCCTACCGGTTGCTGAACCTGCGCGTGAACGCGACGATGAGCTCCGGTGCGCTCGGGATGGGCGAGGCTTCCGCGGCAAAGGTATTCGGCACCGAGCTCACCCAACAGGTCGCCCGCGAACTGCTTGAGGTGGTGGGACAGGCCGGTGTGCGCAAGGGCTCGGCGGCACCGCTCAAGGGCGAGCTGGAGAGCGCATACCGCCTGGCGGTCATCAACACATTCGGCGGCGGAGCCAACGAACTTCAACGCGACATCATCGCCATGGCCGGTCTCGGGATGCCGCGCGCTCCCCGGGACATGCGGGCCGCATCGGAGAAAGGAAGCTCCAAGCCGTGACCGAGATAACGAAAGACGACCTGCGCGAGCGCCTCGATGCGCTCATCGGGACGCCCACCGACGGAGTCGGCAGGCCCTCCCGCGCCCCCGATCCGGTGAATGCCGCGATGATCCGGCACTGGGCCTACGCGTTGGACGACATGAATCCCGCCTACCTCGATGCCGAGTTCGCGGAGAACTCCCGCTACGGCGCCCTGGTTTCCCCGCCGGTGATGCTCCAGAGCTGGACGATGCCTCCACCCAAGCTCACCGGCATCCATGAACGCGGCGGCGTGCCGATCGAAATCAAGAAGAACCCGCTGCAATTCCTCTCCGACGCGGGCTACACCGGCATCATCGCGACGAACTCTGAGTTCGAAATCGAACGCTATCCCCGCGTCGGTGACGAGATCACCGCTGAGACCGCCTTCGACTCGATATCCGACGAGAAGACGACGGCGATGGGCAAAGGATTCTTCGTCACGTGGGTGACCACCTACCGCGATCAGAACGGCGAAGTCATCGGCCGCCAATGGTTCCGCACGCTGCGATTCAAGACAGGAAGCTGATGGCCACCAGACTTGCCCCATCGATCAGCCCGGACACCGAATTCTTCTGGTCGGGCCTCAAGGACCACAAGCTGCTCATCCAGCGATGCACCGACTGCAAGACGTTGCGCGTGCCGCCCCGTCCGATGTGCGGAAACTGCCAGTCACTCAGCTGGGACTCCATCGAATCATCCGGGTGCGGAACGGTTTACAGCTTCGTGATGCCACAGTACCCGCCGCTGCCCTTCCTTGAGTACCCGTATGTGGTGGCACTGATCGAGCTCGACGAAGGTGTGCGCATCGTGTCGAACCTGTGCGGCATCGAGCCCGCGGCCATCGAGGTCGGTCTGCCCGTCGAGGTCTTCTACGAGAAATTCGAAGCAATCCCGAGCGGGGACGATCTGGTGCTGCACCAATTCCGGCCCGCACGCTGACACACGAGGCATCAAGCGAACATGGACTTTTCCTTCACCGAAGAACAAGAGACCGTCGGCAAGGTCGCCCGGCAGCTCTTCGACCACCGCGCCACCGCCGAACATCTCACCGACCTGGAATCGGCCGAAATTCGCCACGACCCGGCGCTGTGGCGTGAGCTGGCGTCGTCGGACTTGCTGGGCATCGCGCTACCCGAATCCGTCGGCGGCAGCGGTGGCAGCTTCCTCGACCTCGGCGTGCTACTCGCCGAGGTCGGTTGGGGCGTCGCACCGGTCCCCGTCTATGCGACCTTGGTGCTGGGCGCGGATACGATTGCGCGGCACGGTGACTCGGCCATACAGCAGCGGTACCTCCCGAAAGTGGTGGACGGAAGCACCATCCTGACCGCCGCACTCGCCGAACCGGGAAATTCCGATCCGACCGCGCCACGCACCACCGCGCGGGCTGACGGCGACGCCTGGACCCTGATCGGCGCCAAGGAGCTCGTGCCCGCGGCGCAGCTTGCCGACGCCGTAGTGGTTTCGGCACAGGCCGACGATGGCCCGGGCTTGTTCGTCGTCGAGACGGCGACCGACGGCGTCATCGTCTCACCGGCGAGCACCACCAACGGTGAACCCCATGCCGACATCGAGCTCGCCGGCGCTACCGGACGCCGGCTCAATGGGACCGGTAGTGCGGACGCCGTCGGCTCGCTGTACACCAGGGCGCTCGTCGGCTTATGCGCCATGCAGGTCGGCGTGACCGAACGCGCACTGAAGATCGCCGCCTCCTACACCAGCCAACGCGAGCAGTTCGGCAGGCCGATCGGCTCATTCCAGGCCGTGCAGCAGCGGCTGGCCGACGCGTTCATCGACGTCGAGGCGATTCGGTGGACCACCTGGCACGCGGCGTGGCTGATCGCGGAGGGCCGACCCGCGGTCCGCGAAGCCGCGATCGCCAAATTCTGGGCGGCCGAAGCCGGAGCGCGGGTCGTCGCTTCGGCCCAACAGGTCCACGGCGGCATGGGCATCGACGTCACCTACCCGCTACACCGATATTTCCTGTGGGCCAAGCAGATCGAGCTCACTCTCGGCTCGTCCCCCCAACAACTCGCCCGCCTCGGTGCCGCATACCCGAAAGGAAGCAAATGACCTCCACCGTCGACCGCACCACCACGCTCGCCTGGAATTCCATCAACGTGGGCGACGAAGTCACCCCGATGGACGTTCCGGTGACCACCACGCTGATCGTCGCCGGTGCCATCGCATCCCGCGACTATATGCCGGTCCACCACGACCGCGACTTTGCGAATTCCCAAGGATCCAAGGACATCTTCCTGAATATCCTGACCACCAACGGGCTGTGCGTGAAGTTCCTTCACGACTGGGCGGGCCCCGAGGCGATGGTCAAGAAATTATCCATTCGTCTCGGCGTTCCGGCATACCCGAATGACCCGATGCGTTTCACGGGATCCGTCACGGACAAATCGTCGGCCGACGGCGAAGGATTCATCGAAGTCACCTTCAAGGGCACCAACAGCCTCGGCGACCACGTCTCCGGAACCGCGGTGCTCAGCCTCCTCGAAGGTGTGGATGCATGAGCGACGGCTCGGGCGGTATTGGCGGCAAGGCCGCGCTCGTCGGGATCGGCCAAACCGAGTTCTCCAAGGAATCGGGCCGCAGTGAGATGCAGCTCGCCTGCGAGGCGGTCAAAGCCGCGATCGACGACGCCGGCCTTCGGCCCGCCGACATCGACGGCATGGTCACCTTCAGCGTCGACGACAACGAGGAGATCGAGGTCGCCCGCAATGTCGGGATCCGGGACCTGAGCTTCTTCACCAGGGTCCCGCACGGCGGTGGGGCGGCCGCGGGAACGGTGATGCAGGCGGCGATGGCGGTCGCGACGGGCGTGGCCGAGGCGGTGGTGTGCTACCGCGCGTTCAACGAGCGCTCCGGATTTCGGTTCGGCGGCGCCGGTCGTCAGGCGGGCGTGACGCCGTTGTGGATGGCCCCCTATGCGCCGTTCGGCTTCATGACGCCGGCCGCCTGGGTCGCGTTGCACGCTCAGCGCTACATGACCACATACGGCGTCACAAATGCCGATTTCGGCAAGATCTCCGTCATCGACCGCAAACATGCCGCGAAGAACCCCGACGCCTGGTTCTACGAGAAGCCGATAACCATTGAGCAGCACCAACAATCGCGGTGGATCATCGAGCCGGTGCTGAGGTTGCTCGACTGCTGTCAGGAAAGCGACGGCGGCGTCGCCATGGTGGTGACGAGCGTCGAACGAGCGCGAGACCTGGCCAAGCCGCCCGCCGTCATCACGGCCGCCGCGCAGGGCGCCGCCTACGACGGCGAGGTGATGACCAGCTACTACCGCGAGGAGATCACGGGCCTGCCCGAGATGGGTGTCGTCGGCGACAAGCTGTGGCGGGATTCCGGCCTCAAACCGCAAGACATTTCGACGGCGTTCCTCTACGACCACTTCACACCCTTCGTCTTCACGCAACTTGAAGAACTGGGGTTCTGCGGTCGCGGGGAAGCCAAAGATTTCGTCTCGATCGACGAGTTGTCGCTGGGCGGCCGCATGCCGATCAATACCAACGGCGGACTGCTCGGCGAGGCCTACATCCACGGCATGAACGGCATCACCGAAGGTGTCCGCCAGGTGCGCGGTACGTCCCACAATCAGGTGGACAACGTCGAGCACGTACTCGTCACATCGGGAACGGGCGTTCCGACAAGCGGTCTGATCCTCGCGCCCGATTGCTGAGCACCGAAAGCGACGGGCCCGATGACGCACGCGACGGCGGTCGACACACGTGAGGTGCTCATCTCGGCCGCCTTCGCGTGCTTCCGAACGCAAGGGTTGCGCAAGACGACGATCGTCGACATCGCACGCGCCGCAGCAGTGTCCAGGAGCACCTTCTACGAGTACTTCCGGGACAAGGAGACGATCGTCGAGTCCTGCGCGGAGGCGGCGTCTCAGGGTTTCTATCGCAGGCTGGCCAAGGCCATCGACCGCCACGGCGGTAGCACCTTGGAGGAAAAACTGGTCCGGGCAAGTGTTTTCGTCACTCAAGCCCGCCGGGTGGTGGAGCCCGAGT
>NZ_JAICZA010000181.1 GCF_025933915.1 Mycobacterium sp. | reverse complement strand
TACGAGGGCCGGAGGGTGTGGGACCTATCGAAATAGGTGTTGAGAACCCTAGGGACGATTCATGCTAGTCGGCAGTCTGTAGATTCGCGGCATCAGGGCGCCTGCTAAGCGATGCCCGTGATGTTGGTGAGTCTGATGAGGCGGTTCCTTGATCGCCGGGTAGAACAGAAATCTCGCGTCGTCGGTGGGCCAGTTCGCCACGAGCGCGGCGGCCACCCGGTCCGTGTCCTCCACGTAGCCGGCGATCCGCGAGCGGGTGAACGCCCCCTGCATGATCCGTTTGTGCGCCAGGTGTTCGTCGAAGTCGAGCAGTATCAGGCCGCGCGGGAAGACGGTTCGATGGCCTTGCTCCAGCCGGAGGTCGAGTAGTCCTTGGCCTTGTTGGTGGAGATCGTCTGGGTCGCGTCGGGCCCCAAGGCGATCACCGACGGCGCCACCCGCGAGTCGGCGAAGAACACCGGCCCGTGGTCCCGGTGAGGCCGCTGCCGGCCGGCGGTTCGGTGAGCACCTTGGTCTTCCAGTTCCGGTCCAGCAGTCGCTTCTCGATCGTCCCCATGCCGGCGATGGCGTTGACCGTCGGAGTCGCCCGCCCGTTTGGCTCGGTCGATAAGGTAATGCGGGGTGCTGACGGTGGCCATCGAATCTCATCCATCTCCGTTGGGCCACACCGGATTCGGCTCAGGTGAGTATTGATGCCGCCCTGGATCGCAAGATCTGTTCGGCCTCGCCACAGATCCGTTCCAGCACTTCGGCGGCGGGACGTATCGCGTCGATCGATGCGGCGCCCTGCCCGTAGGCGATCGGATCGGTCTCCGGGTTGGGGTCGTCGACCAGGAACGGATTTTCCCCGGCCATCTCCTCGCGGCGCTGCTCCAACTCGGCTTCCCGGAGCGCCCACTCGTCGGTGAACCGGTTGCGGCGCACGCGTTCCCCGATGGAGCGCGGCCACGGCAGGCCGCTGACGATGTCGTAGGCGCGGGTGCGGATCGTGTCGGTGCCATCGGACGCGACGATGAGTTTCTTGTGCGCGTCATGGACCTCGGTCACCTCGGGGGTGGCCAGGAAGGCGGTGCCCATCACGGCTCCGTCCGCTCCGGCGGCCAGCGCACCGGCGAACGTGCGTCCGCCGCTGATGCCGCCGGCCGCGAGGAGCGGGACATCGGGATGCCGGGTGGCCACGGCGGACAGCAGCGGCAGCAACGCCATCGTCCCGGTGTGTCCACCGGCCTCGGTGCCCTGCGCGACGAGAACGTCGGTGCCGGCCTCCACCGCCAGATCCGCGTCCTCGAGTGTCTGGACCTGGCAGATCGTGCGGGCTCCGGCGGCGGCCGCCCGCCCGATCCAGGGTTTCGGGTCGCTGAAGGAGAAGACGACGGCCGGGGGCCGCGCGGCCAGGGCAGCATCGAACAGCGGCGCGCCGAAGCCCAGGAACGGGGTGATGAAGCCGACCGCGAAAGGACGATCGGTCTGAGCGCGGATCGCCGTCACCTGAGTGTCGATCCAGTCCGGTCCCTTCGGGTTCATGCCTCCGAATGAACCCAAGGCGCCCGCCGACGAGACCGTCGCGGCGATCGTCGCGCCACTGTGCATCGCCATCGGCGCGGACATGACCGGGTACCGCAGGCCGAACATCTCGGTGAATCGTGTGCGCAACATCGACTCAGATCACCTCACTAAATTTTTCAGTCTCGAAATTCGAGTTCTAGTTTCTCCGGCGTCGCACCGGCCAGGAAATCCAGCAACAGCCGGTTGATCTCCTCGGGTCGTTCCTGCTGCAGCCAGTGGCCGGCGTCCTCGATCATTACCTCGCGATAATCACCGGTGAACATCTGCCGCAGGTTCTCGTGCGGCAGATAACCGAGCACCGGGTCCGCGGTGCCTGCGACGTACAGCGAGGGCACCCCGATGGTCTGCGGCGTACCGGCGGTCAGTTCCCAGTCCCGGTCCAGGTTCCGGTACCAGTTCAGCGCACCGGTGAAGCCGGTGCGGGCGAACTCGGCGGCGTAGTGGTCGAACTCGGCGGCGCTGATCCAGTCGGGGAGGCCGTCGGGTTCGGGAAGCCGGTCGACGAAGCCCTCCGGGCCCGGGCTGAGCATCCGCAGCACGGTGGGCTGATCGTCGGTGACCTGCAGGCCGAACATGCGTCGCATGGTGGTGGCGGCGTCGGCGCCCAGATCGGCGTCGGCAGGGCCGGGCTCTTGGAAATAGAGCATGTAGAAGAAGTTGTCACCGAAGGTGTTTCGGAATGCCGCGGTGGGCGCCACGTCGCCACGCTGTTCGGGCGGCACGCTCATGCCGACGATCCCGGTCAAACGGTCCGCGTGCAATTTTCCGGCCGCCCACACCACGGGCGCGCCGAAGCCGTGGCCGACGACGAAGCCGCGCTCGGCGCCGACGTCGTCGAGCAGGCCGACCAGGTCGGCGCTCAGCGTCGTCATCGTGTAGTTGTCGCCGGTGTTCTCGGGTCGGCTGGACCCGCCGTAGCCGCGCTGGTCGGGTGCCAGCACGTGGTATCCGGCCGCGGCCAGCGCCGGGATCTGGTGGCGCCACGAGTAAGCCAGCTCGGGGAAACCGTGCGCCAGCACCACCACCGGCGCCCCGCGGTCGCCGGCTTCCAGGGTGTGCAGCACTATCCCGTTGGTCTCGATGTCGCGTTCGGTTATCGCCGTCATGTCACGACCATTCCTTCATCGCACCGGCGCCAATCATGACTTCACCCCTGTCCGATGTTTTTTTGTTCCTATTTATGTCAGGGCATTCGAGGAATGTGGTTTGTTATTCGACGGCTCGGGCCAGCCGATATTCGGTTGGAATGCGCGTGAAGCCTGCAGCCACCAGCTCCAGTCCTCCGGCAGCAGTAAGAACTCGGCTTCGACGCCGAGTTCCCGGGCGGCCCATACCGGCCAGTGCGGGTTGGCCAGTGCCGGGCGGCCGAGCAGGACCACGTCGATCTCGTCGTCGCGGATCGCCCGGTCTGCGTCGCCGGGCACACCGAGGTTCCAGCTGACCGCCACCGGGATGCCGACCTCGCGGCGGGCCCGCGCGCCGCGCTCCACCCACGCCGAGGGCTGCAGGAACAACGGATCGCGCACATCATCGGTATTGCCGCCCATCGACAAATCGATCAGATCCAGGCCATGGTCTTTGAGCCAGCCCATCACCTGCAGCGACTCCTCGAACGTCACCCCGTCGGGGTGGAAGTCATCACAGCCCAGCCGGGCGGTCAACGGCAGCCGCTCGGGCCACACCTGTCGCACCGCCTCGAGCGCCTCGAGTAGAAACCTGGCGCGGTTGGCCAGGCTGCCGCCGTAGTCGTCGGTGCGGTGATTGGCCAGCGGCGAATAGAACTGTGAGGCCAGGTAGCCGTGCGCGAAATGCAGCTCCAGCCACTGGTAGCCGGCCTGCAGGGCCCGGGCGGCGGCGTCGGCGTACTGCCGGTGTACCGCAGCGATCTCCTCGCGGGTCAGCGCATGCACCGGATAGGTCCGCTTGCCGAAACCGTAGGGAACATCCGACGGCCCCACCACCTGCCAGCCCTCCGGGTCATCCGGCGCCAGCTGACGTCCCAACTCCCCGGCCACCCACGGCTTGACCTCACTGCCGTTGCGCCCGGTATGACCCAACTGAATCCCGGGCACCGCACCCATGTCGTTGACCATCGTCGTGACCCGGGCATGGCCCTCGATCTGGTCGTCGTCGTAGATTCCGGCGCAGTGCACCGAGGTGCGGCCCTCCGGGGCGATCGCCACCTGCTCGGCGAAGATCAGCCCGAACCCGCCGGCGGCCCGCGCACCCAGATACATCACGTGGAAGTCGTTCATCTTGCCGTCCACCGACCGGTACATCGTCATCGGCGACATCCCGATCCGATTCCGCAGCGTCACATCCTTGAGGGAAAACGGACTGAACAAGTTGGCCACGGTCACGCCCGGCCCGTGTTGACCAGTGCCGCAAGGTCTTGCGGTCCGGCCGGGTAACCGCCCGCGGACTGGATCTGTGCGGACCACCCGCCCACGATGCGAAGCAGTTCGTCGAGGTCGTCGCCCAGAGCGGCAATGATCGGGGCGCATCCGTCGTCGGTGGTCACCTCGACCGCCTCTCGGGCGGTCCGTCCGCTGTCGGTGAAGGCGCCGTCGCAAATCAGCCCCCGCGACTGCAACCGCTCCTCGGCCGCATCGAGGTCCTCGTCGCTCCAGGCTCTGGTGCGCACGTAGCTGCGCGGTGGCACCCCCCAATAGAGCTCGGTGATCAGGCCGATCTCCACCGCGTCGAAACCGGCGGTGGTCCAGGCGTTGACGTGGACATCGCCGCGATATTCCCGCAGCTGGTCGGCCAACCGCCACGCGTCGGCCAGCGGCTCACCGGGCAGGCCCTGGGCGACCAAACCGGAGAACAGCGGATTGCCGGCCAGGGACAGCCGCCCGGTCGCCCGGTGCAGCAGTTCCACCGCCCGGTCGAGCCCATCCGGCGCGGCGCCGAGGATGCGCCGAAGTTGCTGCACCGCACCGTCGGTGCGGGCCGCGCAGATCGTCTGCGCGTCGGTCAGGGTCCAGCCGTAACTGACCGCCGGTATCACCGCCGCCGGGTCGAACACCCCGAAAGCCGCCGCGATCACCGCGCCGGGCACCTGACCCATCACCGAGCCGCGGCTGCAGAAATAGGCGGGGCCGTCGGGCATCTCGACTTCGCCCGCCTTGCCCGGGCTGGGGCCGAATCCCAGTGCCGCATAGCCCTGGTGGCACTCCGGGGAGAAGTACACCTGTCCGGCGAAGGGTTCAATCGCCAGAGCGAGGGCTCGAGACGGCGGGACGGTCATGCGGAATCTCCTCGGGGTGCGGCATCCGTGGTTGTGAAGGCCGTTGCGCCTTGCACTGTCGGCTCAGGGTTACCCGTCGTCGTTTCGCGTCTGCTGCCGTGCCGGTTTGCGTCCGCGGCGGGCCGGTTTCTCGGCGCCATTCCGTTGGGCACGCAGCACGACACAGCATCGGTCCTCACGCGGCGCCAACGCCGCCCGCCCGGGGCCCTCGCCGGTCGCCTCGAGCATGCCGCGGATCAGTTGCAGGTTGAGACCGCACACCAACTCGCGGTATTGGCCCGCCAGAAGATGGAAAGGACAGTTACGCAATTCGATGTCGCCATCGGCCCTCGGAGCAGGTTCGTACCCGCACACGTGCAGCGCATCGTTCATACCCTTGTCTGCCACGCTGGCGCGCCCGGCCTGGCGTGCCGCGGCCGCCAGCGCCGAGGCAACCTTTCCCGACTCGTCGGCGTCCACCGCTTCGGCGAGCAGCTTGGCTAACAATCGATAGTTGCGCGGTGGCACGCTCGCCCACAATTCCTGTTGGGTACGCGCGTATCGCTTGGCGGGACGCCCGGCCCCGGGACCAGACCGGCCGGAGGGCCGCGCATAACTCACGGCCAGGATGCCCGCCTCGGCCAGCTTGTCGAGGTGGTAGGCGGCGAGCGTGCGGCTGATGCCCACGGCTTTCGCGCTGTCGTCGCGCCCCACCGGCTCGTCACGCGAGGCGACGAATTCGTAGAGGCGGCGTCGGATGGGATCGTCCAGGCTGCTCAGCCCGGGCACGGCATCAAGGCCATCGCCTGCACTGACATCCATATAGCCAATCTAACACCAGCGGATCTTGACGAACTTGGTCAAAGGATCCAAAATCTAAAAATAATATTGCTTGATGATACACAAAGGTTGGGGTGACCGCGGCGTGTGAACACCAGACACGGCCCGCGGTCGGCCTAGTATGTTGGGTCTCTAAAAATAATGAATATTGCTCGTACAAGAGGAGTGATGGGCCAGTGGGCTCCGGGCACGAGTTCTTTGCCCTGGCACCCGTTGCCCTGGCCCCATTGGTCGCTATTGCTATCGGTTCGACCACACCGCGGGGCTCGTAGTTTTCGCGGCGGGGGAGCTCGAAAGCGTGTCGCCAACGTGTTGCCGGGGGTGTGGCTTGGCTTCCGGTGCATCGGCCGCCTTCGGCGCTGTCCAGCGGGCCGCGACGAAAACGAAGGGCAATCGTTGTGACGTTCTGGCGCACGCCGACGAAGGGGAGCGCGACACGATTCCCGTGGCCTCATCGGTGACGCTTCGCGACCGACAACTCGAGTGGGTGAACCACCGTATGCAGTCTCGCATCGAGAAGTTGCGTGACTCCAAAATCGAATGACTTCACGGCGCGCCAGCGCGGCCTTGCTGTGAGCACTGCGGCCGCCCAGCCGGAACTGAAAGGACCAGAATTCCAATGGAATTGGGCATACACTTTATCGATTATCTGCCCGGCGACCCGGCGAGGCTGAGCTCGACGTTGGCTCTGGCAGCCAAGGCCGCCGAAGACGGCGGTGCGGCGATGTTCACCGTCCAAGATCATTTCTTTCAGATGGAGCAGGTCGGACGCGCACAGGATCCTTGCCTCGAGGGCTACACGGCACTCGGGTTTTTGGCTGGGCAGACCGAGAAGATCGCGTTGGGGATGATGGTCACCGGCGTCACGTACCGCTATCCCGGAGTGCTGGCCAAAACAATCACCACCCTCGATGTCCTCTCGCGAGGCCGGTCGATATTGGGTCTCGGAGCTGCCTGGTACGAACGTGAGCACGTCGCGTTGGGCGTTCCGTATCCACCGCTAGCTCAGCGATTCGAGATGCTGGAGGAAACGCTGCAGATCTGCCGGCAGATGTGGAGCGACGACGACGGGCCCTATGTCGGCAAGCACTACCAGTTGGCCGAGACGATCTGTGAGCCGAAACCGATTCGACGCCCCCCGATCCTGATCGGCGGTGGGGGCGAGAAGAAGACGCTGCGGTTGGTGGCGCAGTACGCCGACGTGTGGAACCGCAACGGGGCGGTGCTGACATCGGACGGACTCGAGCACAAGATCGATGTGCTGGCGCGTCATTGCGACGCGGTGGGCCGTGATCCCGCCGAGATCCGGAAGACCGTAGGCGTATTTGCCGACCCTTTCCGCGACCTTGACGGATACCTCAAAATTGTCGAGCACTACATCAAGCTGGGCATCGACTTGATCCACGTAGGTCCGCTCCCCGGCGATCCGGACCCTGTCGGGTTCATTCGTCGCGTCGGGGACGAGCTGGTGCCCAGGTTAAAAGCCATCTGCTGACCGTCTATCCGCCAAATGGGCGGCTAGCAACCCATCTGAGCGCTGTCATCGAGGTCCGTCGTCACCATATCGTTGGTGCCCAGCGCCTTTCGTGTGCATGCGACGCGGCCGATCGCTCGTATTCGATGTCCGTGTGTCCGTTCTAACATGAATACATCTTGACGAATCGCACTCTGCGGATCAGACTCTAAAAGTAATCTTCATTATTGAAATATCGGTATCTTCCTCGAAGTCAGAATGTAGATGACCACTAGCCGCGAAGCCCAGATGCGATCCAAAACATTCCGTATGGGCGTGCCGGCGTCTATCGATGGTGTAACTGGCGTCGCCTACGCGCCGCCCATCGAAATCCATAAACCTGATCCCAATCCGCCCAGCCCGCTGCCTTGTGGGGTCGCGGGCATACCCCTGCATTTCACCGTCGACAACGCGGGTGCGCTCGCGCTCGTCACGTCAGATCGACCCAGCAGCGCGAGAAGTGAGTGGGTGGACCGGGTGGTTTGTCCTTCGATGCCAAGACGCGGGGCGCCAATATCGGCGTCGTCGACGGTCGGGCGTTATGAGTGCCTCTAGCGATCGCGCCCGACGTGGCGAGGGAGGAAGCAGAATGTCCGCTGAACAGATACCGGCTGAGACGCTTCGCGAAGGAATGTGGTTCAAGACTCCCGACGGGCTCACCGCGTCTGTGACCCTCATCCACATCAATGAGCCTCATAACGAGGTGGCGGTGACTTACCGCTCACCGGTGGTCTTCGGGACCCACGTCTACTCATTGGGAAGCCTGGTGCCCTTGACTTCAGCGCCGACCGCCCCGCTTCGATGAACGAACATCCTCGCCTTCTTCGACCGCTGCAGCGCCCACCGCCCAGCCTCACCGGCGCGGTCAACGATCGTGCATCGGGAACATGAGCCGCTTCCGTTCACCGGATGCGCCGTT
>NZ_JAICZA010000084.1 GCF_025933915.1 Mycobacterium sp. | reverse complement strand
GCGATGGCCTTGGTCAGAAGTTCCACCGCATCCGCAGTGTTGGCGGCGATCTTCTCCACCGTGGCGAAGCGCGGATCGTCGGCCAGCTCCGGCAGGTCGACATGTTGGCACACGTCAGCCCAGAACTTGGTGGGCTGCATCATCACAAAGGAGATGTAACGCCCGTCGGATGTCGTGTACAGCCCCACCAACGGGTTGTTGGGAGCGCCGTGCACGCCAGGCGGTGGCGCTTCCAGCCGCTGGCCCAGGTGCTTTGTCAGCGCGACGGTGTGTCCCATCGCCCACAGGCCACTGCCCAGCAGCGACACGTCGACGACGGACGGTTCGCCGGTGCGCTCGCGTTTGAGCAGCGCCGCCGCGATGCCGCCGGCGAGGTTGGTGCCCGAGATGGTGTCGCCGTAGGCGGGGCCGGGGGGAGCGATCATTCCCGGCATCCCGGCGGGAGTGATGGTCGCCGCGGCACCGGCCCGGCACCAGAACGCGGTCATGTCGTAGCCGCCCTTTTCCGACTCGGTGCCGCGCGGGCCGAGCGCGCTGCCGCGGGCATAGACGATGTTGGGGTTGACCGTACGGATGTCGTCGACGTCGATGCCGAACTTCTTCCGATGAGCGGGAAGGAAGCTGGTCAGGAACACATCGGCGCGGCGGGCCAGCTCGTAGAGCACTTCCTTGCCCTCGGGCACCGACATGTCCAGCCCGATGCTGCGCTTGCCGCGGTTGGCGTGCTCGATGTTGGGGTTGGGATCGCCTTCGACGCGCAACATCCCGGTCTGGCGGAGCCCGCGCTGCGGATCGCCGGTCACCGCGTGCTCAATTTTGACCACGTCGGCGCCCCATTCGGCGAGCACCGCGCCCGCCGACGGGACGAACCCGTACATGGCGACTTCCAGGACCCGGATGCCCTCGAGCGGCCTCACGCGCCGGCCCCGTTCGCTGACACCGTGGGAACGGCAAAGGTCTTGCGCTCCAGGAACTCTTCCAACCCGGCCACCCCCATCTCGCGGCCGACACCCGACTGCTTGAAGCCCCCGAACGGGCTGTCCGCGCCGAAGTAGTTGCCGCCGTTGATCGAAAACGATCCGGTCCGGATCCGGCGCGCCACTGCCAGCGCCCGGTCCTGGTCGCGACTGAACACCGCACCCGCCAGTCCGTAGATCGAATTGTTGGCGATGCGCACCGCATCGTCGTCATCGTCGAACGCGATGACCACGAGCACCGGCCCGAAGATCTCGTCCTGCGCGATCTCACTGTCGGGATCGACGTTGGTGAGCAGCGTCGGCGCATAGAAGTAGCCGGGATCGAGCCGCGTGCCACCGGTGACCAGGGTTGCCCCGGCGGCCACGGCCCGCTGGACCATGCCGTCGACTTTGTCCCGCTGCCGTTCATTGATCAGCGGGCCCATGTAGGTCTTGGGATCGGCCGGGTCGCCATGACTCACCTTGGCGAAGTTCTGCGCGATCAGTTCGACGATTTCGTCGTGGTGCGATCTGGGCACCAGCAGCCGGGAGGTGAGCGCACACCCCTGGCCCGCGTGGGTGACCATGCTGAAGGCCGCGAACACCGCCGCGTTGGCGAAGTCGGCGTCGTCGAGCATGATCGCCGCCGACTTGCCGCCCAACTCCAGAAAGACGCGCTTGATCGTCTCGCTGGCGGCGGCCATGATCTTGCGCCCGACCTGGGTCGATCCGGTGAAGGTGATGACGTCGACGTCCGGGCTGGTGGTCAGCGCGACGCCCGACGCGGGATCCGACGAACTGAGCACGTTGACCACGCCGGCGGGAATGTCGGTGTGGTTGGCGATCAGCTCGCCGAGCGCCAAGGTGACCAGTGGCGTGTCCGGGGCGCCCTTGAGCACCACCGTGCATCCCGCGGCCAGCGCCGGCGCCAGCTTGGCCAGCGCGAGCTGGTTCGGATAGTTGTAGGCGATGATGGCGCCCACCACCCCGGCGGCTTCTTTTTCCACCCAGCGGTGGTGGCGCATGCCCCGCGATTCTCTTTCGCCCAGGTCTTCGGAGAACTGATAGCTACGCAGCAGGTCCGCGTAGAAACGCACGATGCCGATCGGGTCGTCGAGCTGAGCACCCTGCGTCAGCGCGCGGGTGGCGCCGACTTCAGCGATGGTGAGCTCACGCAACTCGTCGGCGTGGTCGACGAGCGCCCGATGCAGCTGGTCGAGGCAGCGGATGCGCAACTCGACATCGGTGGGCCAACCGGTGGTGTCGAACGCACGCCGGGCGGCCGCGATCGCCGCTTCGGCTTCTTCGGCACCCGCATCTGGAGCCTGCCCGATGACCGCGCCCGTCGCGGGGTTGATCGAGGGGAATGTCTTGGCGGCGGTGACCAGCCGGCCGTCGATCAACAGACGGCGGTCTGCCCCTGGTTCCGAGCCCGACTCAGGCGCGGCATCCGCGATGGTCGCTGTGGACCCAATGGCGGGTTCTGCCGTGTCCTGGGCAGGCATGCCGTTACCCCCTAGTGTGGTGACGATCACGATAATTTCATTCTCTTCCCCGGCGAATCTTACATTCGAGTTTCGATAATTCAAGAAAGTCTCAGGAATGAGATCGAGGTGCTGACCAGGGACGCAAAGTGCCGGACCCCACCGTGCTGCGCCTCTCGACGCAGGCCGAACACGGTTTCGCGGGTGTGTTGCACGCCGCTCCGCGCGGAGAGTAAGGTTCTCATAATCGTAAGGGAGATTCTTTGTGGCTGAAATGGCCCCCGTCGGAGTAGAGGCCTCAAGATGAAGACTGCGGTGGTCACCGGTGGCGGATCCGGCATCGGCCTGGCCGTCGTGCAGCGCCTACGGGCCGACGGCTTGAACGTGGCCACCATCGATTTGCGACCGTCCGACGCCGATTTCGCCTTCACCGCCGACGTGAGCGACCGGTCCCAAGTGGATGCCGCGCTGTCGGCCATCCGCGCCCAACTCGGGCCGGTGACGGTTCTGGTCAACGCCGCCGGCCTGGACGGCTTCAAGAAGTTCCACAACATCACCTTCGAGGACTGGCGGCGGGTGATCGATGTCAACCTCAACGGCGTCTTCCACACCGTCCAGGCGGTGCTGCCCGACATGGTCGAGGCCGGGTGGGGACGCATCGTCAATATCTCTTCGTCGAGCACGCATTCCGGCGCGCCCTACATGAGTCACTATGTGGCGGCCAAGTCGGCGGTCAACGGCCTCACGAAGTCGCTGGCACTCGAGTACGGGCCCAAGGGCATCACGGTAAACGCCGTCCCGCCGGGCTTCATCGACACCCCGATGCTGCGCGCTGCCGAGAAGAACGGGTTCCTCGGCGACATCGACGAGACCATCGCCCGGACCCCGGTGCGCCGCATCGGCACGCCCGAGGACATCGCGGCGGCATGCGCGTTTCTGGTGTCCGAGGAAGCCGGCTACATCACCGGCCAGATCCTGGGCGTCAACGGCGGCCGCAACACCTGAGCGGTGCGCGGCAACCAACGGGAAGGAGAAGCGGTGGGAGACGGCGGGCAAGGGCGCGTCAATGGGAAGGTCGCCTTCGTCACCGGATCCACTGCGGCGCTGATGAATACCAGCAAGAAAGACGTTCCGGGCAACGATCGCGGCGGAATGGCCTACGTTCATTCGAAACGCGCGATCGCCCACTACGTGCATGACCTGGCAACCGAGCTGGCCCCGTTGGGGATTCGTGCCGACGTCATCCACCCGACGAACACCAACACCCCGATGCTGAAGAGCGAGCCGATGTATCGTTCGTTCCGGCCGGACCTCGAACGCCCGACACGGGCCGATGCCGAGCCGGCTTTCGGTGTGCAACAGGCGATGAAGATCCCCTTCGTTGAACCCGAGGACATCAGCAACGCCGTGCTGTTGTCGGCCTCCGACGAAGCCAGGTACGTGACCGGCATGCAGTTGCGCGTCGACGCCGGCGGCTACCTGAAGTGGTACGACTACCACAATTGAAAACCGCCAAACACCAGCTCTGAGAATCAGGTGAGAGGAGACAGCCCGTGAAGGTCTGGGTGGATCCAGAACGATGCCAGGGCCATACCCTGTGCGCGATGATCGCTCCGGAATCTTTTCAGCTCAGCGATATCGACGGCACCTCGTCGGCAATCGACGAGGTGGTGCCCGCCGATCGGGAGGACCAGGTTCGCGAAGCCGCGCGGTCCTGCCCGGAGCAGGCCATCAAGATCACCGACGACGCCTGAGCCGGCACCGGGTCGTCAGCTACCGAAACACATAGGGAGACAGAGCGTTGAGTGTCGACGATGTCGTCAATGACGGCGACCGTAAGAAGAACTCCTATCACTTTGATCGGCATTCCTCCGAGTACCGGTCGCAGTTCAAGACGATCACCGACGAGATGCATGCCAAGTGCCCCATCGCCTGGACGGAAACCTACGGCGGCCATTGGGTTGCGGCCGGTAGCCACGAGGTCTTCGAGCTGGCCCGCTGCCCCGTTGTCTCCAACGATCACGACATCCACGGCGAACGCCGCGGCTACAAGGGCATTTCGATCCCCACGGCCAAGCGCGTCAGCGCGGTACGCGGCGGCATCCTGGAAATGGACGACCCCGACCACCGCACCTACCGAACCGTGCTCAACCCCTATTTGTCGCCGGCCGCGATCAAACGCTGGGAGCCGTTCATCGACGACGTGACGCGCGCCTGCCTTGACGAGAAGATCGAGGACGGCAGCATCGACTTCGTCGACGACCTGGCAAATATCGTGCCCGCCGTCTTCACGCTGGCCATGCTGGGCATCCCGCTGAACAAGTGGAATATGTACAGCGAGCCGGTGCACGCCGCGGTGTACACGCCCGAGCACTCCCCCGATATCGAGCGGGTCACCGCGATGCACCGCGAGATGGGGCTCGACATGGTCAACAACATGATCGAGATCCGCGAAAACCCGCGGCCCGGAATCGTGAACGGCCTGCTCGAGATGCGCATCGACGGCGAGCCCGCCCCGGACCTGGAAATCCTGGGGAACCTCGGACTGGTCATCGGCGGTGGATTCGACACCACGACCGCCCTGACCGCCCACTCACTGGAATGGCTTTCGGAGCACCCCGATCAACGACAGCTGCTCAGCGACGAGCGCAAAACTCTGCTCGACCCCGCGACCGAGGAGTTCCTGCGCTACTTCACCCCGGCGGCCGGGGACGGCAGGACTTTCGCCGACGACACCGAGCTCGACGGCACGCGGTTCAAAGAGGGTGAGCGGCTGTGGATTTCGTGGGCGATGGCCAATCGCGACCCGGCGGTGTTCACCGACCCGGACGAGATTGTTCTCGACCGCAAAGGCAATCGGCACTTCAGCTTCGGGCTGGGCATCCACCGGTGCATCGGGTCGAACGTGGCGCGCACCGTGTTCAAATCCATGCTGACAGCGGTGCTCGACCGGATGCCCGACTATCGGTGCGATCCGGAGGGAACCGTCCACTACGAGACCATCGGTGTCATCCAGGGCATGCGTAAGCTGCCGGCCACCTTCACGCCCGGTCGCAAGGTCGGAGCCGGCCTGGACGAGACGCTGGAGAAGCTGCAACGCATCTGCGATGAACAAGAGCTCGCAAGACCGATCACCGAACGCAAGGAAGCCGCGGTGATCGACTGAGCCGCCCCAGTTCAGCCGGGGTGTGTCACGCACCGGAAAGCGAACCGTTGACTGCCGCAATTTGTCCGACTAGGCCTGTTCAGGCTGACCGCGCCCTATATTTGGGCCAAGCGCGTGTGCAGAGATGGGAGACGCATCGGTGAAGACTTTCGCAGTGAGCCTGGCGCTTGCCTCGGCCGCGCTGACTCTGGCGCCGACCGCCGGCGCGGACGTACTGGTCGGCAACTACAGGGTGGACACAAACCGCGATCCTGGCCACAGCTGGATTTGGGCGATCCGACCGTGCAGATATGACCGAGGACCGGAATGCCTAACCATCCAAGGAGTTCCGCAACCCAACGGGCAAGCGGCGCCCTGGAAGGAAGACGCTCACCTGTCCAACGGCCGCTACACCATGGTCGTTGATGTGCCCGACGGTGTGCGCTGCGTGGTCCAGTTCCTTCCCTCGCATGACGTTTACTCGTGGGATGCGGTGACACTGGCGGGTCAGGTCGACTCAACATTCGACACGGGCTGCGGTGGCGCACCGGGGGGCACCAACACTTACCCGTTCTCGCTCGTGCGATGGTAGCCGCGTGAGACGTACAGGGGTCAGCCGATCATGAGGCCGACGGGCGACAAGCACGATGTCTGAGGCGAAGAAGCCGGAGCAAGATTCGGCCACCTCGAAGGCCGACGCGAAGGCGTTGCTCGAGGAAGCCGAGGCCGAAGCGGCCGAAGCCGAAGCGCTGGCCGCCGCGGCGCGCGCCCGCGCCCGTGCCGCCCGGCTCCGGCGGGAAGCGCAGGCCCAAGCTGAGGTGGAGGCCGCGGCCGAGATCACCGAAGAAGCCCCGGACACCGCCGAGGCAACCAGCACCGATGACGCGGAGACCGAGGACGAAGCCTCCGAAGAAACCCCCGAAGACGCGGAACCGGAATCCAAGCCGGCCCGTTCTCGCCGACGCGTGCCGTTGCCGCCGTTGTCCGTTACGTGGAAAGCGGCCGTCATCATCCTCATCTGCGCCTTCGTCGCGGCCAGCGGATACATGGTGTGGCAACATCACGAAACCACCGAACGCAACCAGCGCGCCGCGAACTTCATCGCGGGAGCCAGACAAGGCGTCGTCAATATGACTTCCTTGGACTTCAACAAGGCCAAGGAAGATGTCCAGCGGGTGATCGACAGCTCGACCGGCCAGTTCAGGGACGATTTCCAGCAGCGCGCAAAAGATTTCACGACCGTCGTCGAGCAGTCCAAAGTGGTCACCCAGGGAACCGTGAACGCGGCGGCGGTGCAATCCATGGACGCGAATTCCGCGTTGGTACTCGTCGCGGCGACATCGAGGATCACCAACGTCGCGGGCGCCAAAGACGAACCACGCAATTGGCGGCTCAAGGTGACCGTCACAAACGACGGTGGGCAATACAAGATGTCCAAATTGGAGTTCGTTCCATGAGTGAGGACACCCGCGGTATCGATGCCGGCGGCGATTCTCCCGAGCAAACCGAGCGCACCGTGCCACGCGCTTGGCGCAAGGTGAAACCCGTTCCGGTGATTCTGGTTGTGCTGCTGCTGATTTCCGGTGGCGCTGCGACGTGGTTGTACTTCACGCAGTACCGCCCGGACAAACAAACCGACGCCGGCGTCGCGAGCGCGGTCATCAATTCGGCGTCCGAAGGAACGGTCGCGATTCTTTCCTACTCACCCGAGTCACTCGACAAAGACTTCGCCGCCGCCAAGTCGCACCTCTCTGGCGATTTCCTGTCGTACTACAACCAGTTCACCGAGCAGATCGTGGCGCCGGCGGCCAAACAAAAGTCGCTGAAAACCACCGCTCGGGTATTGGGGGCCGCGGTTCAGGAATTACATCCGGATTCGGCCGTCGTGCTGGTACTGGTCGACCAGAGCACGATGAGCAAGGACAACCCCGACCCCTCGATGGCGGCCAGCAGCGTGCTGGTGAGTCTGAACCGAGTCAACGACAAGTGGCTGATATCCAAATTCGACCCGGTTTAGAAACCCGTTACGCGCCTGCTTCGACGGCGTCTCATCGAGTGTGAATCCACGGCTTTGGCTGTGAGCTGGCGGCGGCGACACACCGAGGGCGGTCGCCGCAGCTTCACATTGGAAGCCGTGGTTGCACACTGGCGGCCATGCCGAACTCCGGCCGCGACGGCCCGGATCCCGTTGCCCGGCAAGCTCTCTGGGTAGGCGCTCTAGCCGCGTGGCAGGCCGAGCACCCGCTGGGCGATGATGTTGCGCTGGATTTCCGAGGTGCCCCCCGCGATGGTCCCTGAGAAGCTGCGGGCGAAGCGCTCGAACCAGCTGGCGAAGTAGTGGTCGAGGTTCATGTGCGCGTACGGCCCGGTCTGACCCGGTTGGATCAGCCCGTCGGCTCCCGCGGAGGTCAGCGCCAGTTCCATCCCGCGCAGCTCCGCTTCGGAGCCCAGGAGCTTGAGCACCGAGATCGCGGCCACGTCGTCTTCGCCGCGGGCGGCGCGCGCCAGGGCCGCGGACCCCAGCAGCCGCAACGCCTGCCGGTCCATGATCGTCGTGGCGTACTGGTCTCGCTCGACCTCGGTGCCGGGACGGAAGTCGTCGATCATGTTCTCGAGGCGATCCGCGAAGCCTAGCCACATCATGGTGCGTTCGTGGCCGAGCGATCCGTTGGCGACCAGCCATCCCTGGTTGAGTTCACCGACCAAGTTTTCCGCCGGTACCCGCACGTCGGTGAAAAACACTTCGTTGAAGTCGAGGTCGTCGATCGAGCAGATCGACGGGAAGGGCCGGCGCACGACGCCGGGGGTGTCGGTGGGGATCACCAGCACGCTGATTCCCTTGTGCTTGGGCGCATCTGGATTCGTCCGCACGAAGGTCAGCAAGAAGTCGGCGTCGTGCGCGCCGGAGGTCCACACCTTCTGCCCGTTGACCACGAAGTGATCGCCGTCAAGCACCGCGCGGGTGCGCAGCGACGCCAGGTCGGAGCCGGCGCTGGGCTCGCTCATCCCCAGCGATGCGGTGATCTCGGCGCGCAGGACGGGCACGGCCCAACGTTGCTTCTGCTCATCGCTGCCGAACGACAACAGTGACGCCGCAACGATATTTACACCCTGCGGGTTGAAGCTGTGGTAGATGCGGCGGCGGCTCAGTTCCTCCAGGTAAACGAACTGCTGCAGCACCGTCGCGTTGCGCCCCCCGAATTCCGGCGGCTGGCTCGGCAGCAACCAGCCGTTGTCGAAGAGGAGCCGTTGCCAACGCCGCGCCCACTCCGGCATGTGCGAGACCGATCGCGGGCGTTCCAGGGTTTCGCTTGCGGGAGGAAGGTTTTCGTCGAGGAACGCCGAAAACTCGGCCCGAAACGCCTCGACGTCGGGATCAAAAGTCAGCTGCACGGTACTCCTCGGCGATCCGCGCCCGATGCTCCGCCGCGCCGCCCAGCATCAGTTCGCCCGCCTTGGCGCGCTTGAGCGCGAACTGCAGGTCGTTCTCCCACGTGAATCCCATTGCGCCGTGCAGCTGTAAGCCGTGGCGAAAGACCAGCGACTGGCACTCCCCCGCCGAGGCCTTGGCCATCGCGGCCGCCAGCCGGCGACGGGGATCGTCGGCCGCGATCGTCAACGCGGCGAAGTACGCCAATGCCCGCGCCCGTTGCACCGCGACGTGCATGTCGGCGGCCTTGTGCTGGACGGCCTGGAACGAACCGATCGGTACACCGAACTGTTGGCGGCTACCCACGTGCTCGAGCACCAGGTCGAGGATCCGTTGGCAGGCGCCCACCATGGTGATTGCCATGCCCGTCAACGCGATGTGGTGCGCGCGCTCGTGGTCGACGCTGAGCCGGGCGCTGTCGGGCACCCGGACCCCGCTGAACGACAGGTCGGCCACGTGCAGGACGGGGTCGAAGACCGCCGAGCGGCGGGCCGACACCTGGCTGGACGCGGCGACGAACACGCCCGCGTCGGTCACCACCGCCAGGCGGTCGACGCGATCGCCGTCGAGAACATGGCGCACGGTGCCGTCCAACACCCAGCCGTCGGCGTCGCGGTGTGCCGAGACTCCGCCGTACACGGCCGTGCCCGACTGGTGCGGGTCGAAGCGGTCCGCCACCAGCGGCGCGAACTGGCTCATCGTCGCCAGGAACGGTGTGGGGTCGGTCGCGCGGCCCAGCTCTTCGAGAACGATGGCGAGCTCGACCGTGCTCTCGGGTTCGCTCAGCTCGGTCCAACCCTGATCGACGTAGGACTTCCACAGCGGGCTCGGGTCGACGCCCTCCTCGGCCACGCTGCGCACCAGCGAAGGCGGACACTGCTTGGTCACGGCGTCGCGCACCGTGTCCTGCCACAGCCGCTGATCAGCATCGAACTCCAACAGCATCCGCGCCGCCTCTCGTCGTGACTGTCCCGGCGAGAATACCATTCTCGGTTGTGGAAGTAATAATCTCTGAATCCGGGCATAGGGTCACCGGAACGGTCCGCAACGAGCCGAATTGCTTCCCCGAACTAGCCGCTGCTCAACAGCCCGTCGGGCGCACCATCCCAGCGGTCGAGGTTCACAAACTCGGTCAGCGGACGGCGGCGCAGCGGCCCATGGTTGCCCTTGGGCCACCCGACCACGATGTGGCCGGCAACCATCCAGCCCTCGGGTACACCGACCGCGTCGCGCAGCAGCTGTTCACCGCCATAGGAGGCCCAGCTGGTCATGCAGGCGCCCAGCCCCTGCGCGCGGGCGGCCAGCAGAAAATTCTGCATGGCGGGAAAGATCGAACCGCCGAGCAGCAGTTCGGACGCCGTCGGGTAATGCGCCTGCGCGAACAAAACCGACGTGAATTCGCCGGCGCGGTCGTGTAATTCGTACGTGGCCCGGTAGGTGCGGGCGCGACGGCTGTTGTCGTCGTCGGCGGGCCGGCTCATTCCGTAGACCGGCTCGATCACCTCCAGCGCGTGGGCGGCGGCGTTGGCCACCACGGCGCGCTGCTCGGGCGACCGCAGCACCACGAAACGCCAGCCTTGGGCATTGGCGCCCGACGGAGCCCACCGCGCCGCATCGAGGCACCGCACCAGGGTCGCGTCGTCCACCGGCTCGTCGGTGAAGCGCCGGATCGTTCGGGCGGTCGACATCACTTCCCAGACGTCAGCGCTTGCTCCGGTCATCGCTTCTCCTCAACGTCTAGGGCGCCCCGCTCGTATTCCCGGTCATCACAAGCGAATTGGGTGGTAGTGAAGTTCCAGCGGCCTTCCGCCGGGAACAGGGAGGCGAGCGGGCTCATCCATGCGAACCTCGACTGTAGACCTCGCGGATATCGGGCGGTGCAAGACTGCGCTCAGGCAATCGGAACTCAGCGGCGCGCCCCCGGCAACCACCGGGGCCGCCGCGCCCGGAGTGGAGGAGGAAGGTATTGGATCGCGAAACCTACCAGCGGGGGCTGCAGGTTCGCTCCGAAGTGCTGGGTGCGGAGTACGTCGACCGCGCACTGGCCGATGCGGATGACTTCACCGGGCCCCTGCAGGACCTGGTCACCGAGTACTGCTGGGGTGCGGTGTGGGGCCGCGAGGAGCTGCCGCGCAAGACCCGCAGCATGCTCAACCTGGCGATGATTTCGGTGCTCAATCGGCCCAACGAATTACGGACGCACGTCAAGGCGGCGCTGACCAACGGTGTCACCCGTGAGGAAATCCGCGAGATCCTGCTACAGGTGGCCATTTACGGCGGCGTGCCGGCCGCGGTCGACAGCTTTCGCATCGCGCGCGAGGCGTTCGCCGAACTGGACCATCGGGATTAGGAGTTCGTCATGGAGGTCGGGTTCATCGGCTTGGGAAATATGGGCTTTCCCATGGCATGCCGCCTTATTCAAGAAAAACACGACGTCGTTGCCTTCGACACGCGCGGCTCGGCACTCGAGCGCATCGTCGCCCTGGGGGCGCGCGCGGCGGCGTCGCCCAAAGAGGTCGCCGATGGCGCCGAGACGGTGCTGGCCAGCCTTCCCACACCTGGCGCGTCACTCGAGGTGGCGACTGGCGCGGCGGGCGTGATCGAAGGCGTCCGGATTAAGCGCTATGTCGACTTGTCCACTGTCGGCAGCCAAATGGCGATGCAAATCCATGGGCTTCTTGCCGAGTACGACATCGTGAGGATCGACAGCCCGGTCAGCGGCGGCGTCGGCGGGGCCGAGAAGGGGACGCTGGCACTGATGGTGTCGGGTCCACGCAGCGAATTCGACGTCATACGAACGGCGCTCGAAGCCCTCGGCCGGCCCGTGTACGTCGGGGACAAACCCGGCTCGGCACAAACGATGAAGCTGGCCAACAACATCTTGGCGGCCAACGTCCTGGCCGCAACGGCCGAAGTGGTCGTGATGGGAGTCAAAGCCGGGCTCGACCCCGGCGTGATGATCGAGGTGCTCAACGCGGGGTCGGGCGCGACGAGCGCAAGCCGCGACAAGTTTCCCCGCGCGATCCTGCCGCGCACCTTCGATTACGGCTTTGCCACCGGCCTGATGGTCAAGGACGTGCGCCTGTACCTCGATGAGGCGAGGGCGCTGGGCGTGCCCGCCGAGATCGCCGAGACGACGGCCCGGCTGTGGGATGCCGTCGCCCGGGACGAGGGGGCGGATTCGGATTTCACCACGGTGATCAAGCCGCTCGAGAGGGCCGCCGGAGTCACGGTGGGCCCGTCCACCGCCTAACCCGTCGCACCGACCGCGATGTCGGGCGTCATGTTCGGGCGTCGTGCCGACGAGCCATCGCGGATCCGATCCCTCACCAACCCGGAGAATGGTATTATCCAGATTGAAGAACGATACTTACCCAGTGACCCACAAAATGCCCGCTACCAGCGGTAATGAATAAACGAAACGCTTACCGGAAACCCATTGATTGACCGCTCAGGAAAATGTTAGATTGGCTATCATATGACCTCGAACGGCCCGCTTTGGCCGCCGGAGCCGAAGGGTGGCTCTCGTGATCGAACACGCTGACGGGACAAGCACACCGCTGATCGACGCGAGCGTGCATATCTTCTTCCCGTCCAACAAAGCGCTGCGCAACACCCTGCGCGAACCGTTCAAGAGTCGCGGCTTCCCCGACTACGAGATGGACTGGTACGGCGCTCCCGGCGGTGAGTACGCGCCCAACACCGAGGGGCCCGACCGTCAGTACCCCGGCTCGGATCCGGAATTCGTTGCCAATGAACTGTTTACGAAACGCGGGGTCGACGTGGCGGTCCTGCATCCGATGGCCCGCGGGATCATGCCGGACCGGCACCTGGGCACCGCGCTGCACGCCGCGCACAACGAGATGATGGTGTCGAACTGGCTGGAATCCAGCCAGTTCGGCGAGAGGTTCCGCGGCACCATCCGCGTCAACCCCGACGACATCCCCGGCGCACTGCGCGAGATCGAGAGATGGCGTTCCCATCCGCGCGTGGTGCAGATCGGCGTCCCGCTGCAATCCCGCGAGCTGTACGGCAAACCGCAGTTCTGGCCGATCTGGGAAGCCGCGGTCGACGCCGGCCTGCCGGTTGCCGCGCACATCGAGGTCGGGTCGGGCATCGCGTTTCCGCCGACGCCCTCCGGGAATACCCGCACTTACGAGCAGTACGTCAGCTTCATGGCGCTGAACTACCTGTATCACCTGATGAACATGATCGCCGAGGGAGTTTTCGAGCGGTTCGACGGCCTCAAGTTCGTGTGGGGCGATGGCGCCGCCGACTTCGTGACGCCCTTCATCTGGCGGATGGACACCTTCGGCCGGCCGCACCTGGAGCAGACACCGTGGTCCCCGCGGATCCCCAGCGACTACCTGCCCGGTCACGTGTATTTCGTTCAGGGCAGTCTCGACGGCCCCGGCGATGTCGAGTTCGCCGGGGAATGGTTCGGCTTTACCGGTAAGGACGACATGGTGATGTTCGGCTCCAGCTATCCGCACTGGCAGTGCGGCGACATCACGAAGCTGCCCGCCGCGCTGTCCGCCGAGCAGCGCGAAAAGCTGTGCTGGCGCAACGCGGCGCAGCTCTACGGCATAGACATCCCCGCCGGGGTGGGCGCACAGTAGAAGTACGACGTGAGACTGAGGAGTTTCAGATGACGTTGACCCACTCTCAGGAGCGGCTTCCCGCCGCCGAGCGCATCGCCGTCCGGTGCGTCGACTCGGACGTCCACCCGGCACCCAAACGCGGAGAGCTCGTCCCGTACATCCCCGAGCCCTGGCGCAGCAAGTACTTCCTCACCCGCAACGTGGGCGAGCAGATCTACTACGACGCTCCGGACTATGCGCACTCCTACGCGATGCGGGTGGACTCCTTCCCCGCCAACGGCGAGTTCCCCTGCAGCGACCCCGACATGGCGTTTCGCCAACTGATCATGGAGGCCGGCTCGGACATCGCGATCCTGGAACCGGCGGCCTATCCGGCGCGCATTCCTGAAGCGCAGCACGCGATGTCGAGCGCGTTGAACGACTGGCAGGCCAATCACTGGCTGGACAGCCACAACAACTGGCACGAGCGGTGGCGCGGCTCGATTTGCATCGCCATCGAGGAGCCGGAAGCGTCCGTGCGCGAGATCGAGAAATGGGCCGGACACCCCTACATGGCGCAGATCCTGATCAAGGCCGAGCCGCGCCCGTCGTGGGGCCACCCGAAGTATGACCCGATCTGGGCGGCTGCGACCAAGCACGACATCACCGTGAGCTGCCACCTGTCGCGCAGCCAGTTCGATGAGCTACCCATCCCGCCGGTGGGCTTCCCCAGCTACAACCACGACTTCATGGTGACCTACTCGCTGCTGGCCGCCAACCAGGTGATGAGCCTGATCTTCGACGGCGTCTTCGACCGGTTCCCGACGCTGCGGATCGTCTTCGTCGAACACGCGTTCAGCTGGATCCTGCCGCTGATGTGGCGCATGGACTCGATCTACGAAGCACGCAAGTCGTGGGTCGACATCAAACGCAAGCCCTCCGAATACGTCAAGGACCACATCAAGTTCACCACCCAGCCGCTGGACTATCCCGAAGACAAGACCGAGCTGCGCCGCGCGCTGGAATGGATGGAGTGCGAGAAGATCCTGCTCTTCTCCTCGGACTACCCGCACTGGACGTTCGATGACCCCCGCTGGTTGGTCAAGCACCTCCCCAAGGCGGCCCGCGACGCGGTGATGTACAAGAACGGTATCGCGACTTATCACCTGCCCGAGACCGTTCCGGTTCTTGAGGGTCAGACCCGGGTGCTCTGAATTGACGACTAAAGACGAAGGGGCAACCACGCGGCGCCCCGAGCCCCGTCTCGCCCAGGGCCGCGAACACATCGTCGCCACGGTAGACGAAATCCCGCCGGGCACACACAAACTGGTACCGATCGGACGTCACGGCGTCGGCGTCTACAATGTCAACGGCACCTTCTACGCCATCGCGAATTACTGCCCTCACCAAGGCGGACCGTTGTGCTCGGGGCGAGCCCGGGGACGCACGATCGTGGACGAGACCGCTCCGGGTGACTCGGTCATGGTGCGCGACCTGGAATTCATCTACTGCCCTTGGCACCAATGGGGTTTCGAGCTGGCGACCGGCACCACCGCGGTCAAGCCCGAGTGGAGTATCCGCACCTATCCGGTGCGTGTCGTCGGCAACGACGTTTTGGTACAGGCCTAACTACAGGAGAATCGGGTGCCTTCTATCGAGATCAACGGGGGAAATGTCGTCTACGAAATCCTCGGAGACTCCGGCGATCTCATCGCCCTGACGCCCGGCGGCCGGTTCAGCATGGAGATTCCCGGCCTACGCCCGCTGGCCGAAGCCCTGGCCGCCGGCGGCTATCGGGTGCTGTTGTGGGACCGGCCCAATTGTGGCGCCTCGGACGTGCAGTTCTACGGGCAAAGCGAGTCCCACATGCGCGCCGAGACGCTGCACAAGCTCGTGACGGGCCTGGGCTTCGAGCGGTGCATTCTCGCCGGAGGCTCCGGCGGCGCAAGGGATTCCATGCTGACCACGATGCTGTACCCCGAGATGGTCACCAAGCTCGTGGTGTGGAACATCGTCGGCGGCATCTACGGCACCTTCGTGCTCGGCTCCTTCTACATCGTCCCCAGCATCCTCGCGGTGCGAGGTACCGGAATGGACGGCGTGGTCAAGATCCAGGAATGGCGCGAGCGCATCGAGGAAAACCCGGACAACAAGCAGCGATTCCTCGACTTCGACTCCGACGAGTTCCTCAAGGTCATGCTGCGCTGGCTGGGCGCATTCGTTTCCAAGCCGGGACAGACGATTCCGGGCGTCGAGGACGAGCTGTTCGACCGAATCAAGGTCCCCACGTTGATCATTCGCGGCGGCGAGAACGACATGGATCACCCCAAGCGGACGTCGCTGGAGGTCAGTTGCTTGATCAAGGGATCAAAGCTCATTGATCCTCCCTGGCCCGAGGACGCCTGGGAGCGCGCGGCCGAAGACCGCGCCGCGGGCAGGGTGCAGCGTTTCAACATGTTCGACACATGGGTGCAGGCGGCGCCCGCGATCCTCGAATTCCTGGGTGCGTAATGGCGCTACGTCGCTTTTTGAGATTCCTACCTGGTGCGAATGCGGACCTCGCAATTGAGCGCCGACTCCAGCGCCGTGTGCACCCGGCTTTCCGGAACGCGTTCGAGATCCTTCTCACGCAGCGTCACGTACACGATGTCGAAACCGTCGTCGTCCGGCGTCCGCTCGATGTCGCCCGTCAGCCCGAACCCGGACAGCACCCCGTGAGCGTCGTCGTCGGTACCCCGGCTCACAAAGGTGATCACACCCGGGGCGGGGACAGCACCGAACGCTTTGGCGCACAGATCGATTGCGGTTGTTTGGGCCGTGTCGCCGTCTTCGGCCGCAATCAGCAGTTCAACCTCGCGGCGGCGAACCGGCATGGTGGTGAGGTCGTTTTTGACCACGCCGGCGCCGGCCGCGGCAGCGAGCTCGTGGAGAGCTGCCATGCCGTCACGTAATTGTGCGGGCGTGAGCCCGCTTGCCGGGTCGACGTTGACACGCACCACCGCAGTTCGCATATGTGCAAGCCTAACTAAGACGATGGCAGGCCAGCTTTGAACACCGCCCAGTCCGCAACCACCACCGCGATCCCCGCCGGCTGCACACCGCGGCTGCTGTCCAACGGTCAAGCACGCGAAGACCTCGGGTCGTATCGACAGCTCGGCGGCTATCACCCGCTCACCGATGCCGATGCGTTGCTGAACGAAGTCGAATCCGGCGGGCTGGTCGGCCGCGGCGGAGCGGCCTTTCCGCTCGCGGTGAAGCTGCGCGCGGTGCGCGATAACGGACACCTGATGGGGGACACCGGTGGGCCCGTCGTCGTCGCGAATGGCGAAGAGGGAGAACCGGCGTCGATCAAGGACCGCTGGCTGCTGCGCAACCGCCCCCACCTGGTCCTGGACGGACTGCGATTGGCCGCGACGATCGTCGCCGCCGACCGTGCCTATGTCTATGTGTCCGACCCGGAATCGGCGCACAGCGTCGAAACCGCGCTTGGCGAACTGGATCCCGACACGCTCGGCCTGACGATCGCGATGCTGACGGTGCCGGCCGGCTACGTGGCCGGCGAGGAGACCGCCGCCGTCCGCGCGATCAACGGCGGCCCGGCCAAGCCAACGGACAAGCCGCCGCGCCCATTCGAGGCGGGCGTCGACGAGCGGCCCACCTTGGTGAGCAATGTCGAGACCTTGGCCAACCTGCCCTACCTGCAGCGCCACGGCGCGGCGGCGTTTCGCGCGCAGGGCACGCCGCTGTCGCCGGGGACCTTCCTGGCCACCATAACCGGGGCCGGGCGGCCACCGGTGCTCTACGAACTTCCCCACGGGTTGCCTTTCACCGAATTGCTTGCCCTGCATGGTGTTCCGGTGAGCCAAGTGCGGGGGGCGTTGATGGGCGGCTATTTCGCCGGCCTGCTCAACCGCTCTGTGCTTCAGACAACCCTGGACCACGAGACAATGCGACGTGTCGGCAGCGGTCTGGGCTGCGGCGCGATTTCGGTCATCACCGAGGACTGCCCCGTGGCGGTGGCGGCCTCGGTGCTCGGCTACTTCGACCGCGAAAACGCCGGGCAGTGCGGATCGTGCTTCAACGGGACGGCGGCGATGGCCGCGGCCGCCGGTGCCCTGCGCGACGGTACCGCGACCACAGACGATGTCGAGCGGTTGCGCCGCTGGTCGGTGGTGCTGCGCGGACGCGGGGCCTGCGCGACCCTGGATGCCGCCACCAATGTGGCCGCCAGCCTGCTCGATCAGTTTCCGGACGAAGTCGGTGTGCACCTCGACGGCGCTTGCCCGGATTGCACCAACGGCGCATTCCGCGCCGACCGTCCCTACGAGGCGGAGGCTGTGAGTCACACATGAAAATCCGTCTGGACCGCACCGTTTGCGATGGCTTCGGCATCTGCGCCAAACACGCGCCGGGTTACTTCTCGCTGGATGACTGGGGGTACGCATCCCTCATCGGGGACGGCACGGTGGCGGAGGCGGACCGCGATGCGGTCACGCGGGCTCTCCTGGACTGCCCGGTGCACGCCATCACCGAAATCGGTCAGCGCACCTCCCGCGGCGCTGCGCCGCCACTCACTGATGCCGACGATCCGGCCGAGAATCTCAAAACCGAAGAGAACGAGGCCGAGTGGGGATTCACGCGGTGAACTTCTCCGGGCCTGACTTCTAGAGACCATGCAACTCACCTTCGACACCGATGTTGAAGCCTTCCGCGCGGAGTTCGCCGCCTTCCTCGCCGAATATCTGCCGACGGAGGCGCAGGCCGCGGAGCGGCCTTCGTCGACGTCGCACGTGCCCGAGTGGTCGCGCCGCTGGCAGCGGGTCCAGTTCGACCACGGCTGGCTGCTGCCGGGCAACCCACCGGAATTCGGCGGCCGCAACGCCAACATCCTGCAGCAGTTCGTGCACCGCGAAGAGCTCTCGCGGCGCCGGATCTATCACTGCTTCAATCCCCAAGGCGTCGGCATCATCGCGGCGTCGCTGCTGTCCTTCGGGACCGAGGAGCAGAAGCGGCGCTGGGCCGTTCCGATCCTGCGGGCAGATAAGACCGCGTCACTGGGCATGAGTGAACCCGGAGCGGGCTCCGACCTGGCCGGGCTGCGAACAAAGGCCGAGTTGGTGGGTGACCAGTTCGTGGTCAACGGACAGAAGGTATGGACCTCGGGCGCCCATGATGCCGACGTCATCCTGACATTCGTTCGCACGGACCCAAATGCCCCCAGACACAAGGGGATCAGCGCGCTGTTGATCCCGACCGATATCCCGGGGGTGGTGCGTCGCCCCTTCGCATCGGTCTATGACCGCGACGAGCTGGACTTCAACGAGGTGTTCTTCAACGATGTTCTGGTACCCGCGGACAACCTGCTCGGTCCGCTCAACGGTGGGTGGCGGGTCGCCAACGGCTCGCTGGGCCACGAACGGACTCTGATGTGGCTGGCTTTCGCGAACCGGCTCGAGCAACTGCTCGAGGACTACCGGCCGACCGACGAGGTGAACGCGGACCACTACGCCACCATCGTGATGGATTACTACGCGCTGCGGCTGCTCGGCTCGGCGGCGCTGGGGCGAGCGGCCCGCGGCGACGTCGACGTGGCCGCGTTGTCCGTGCTGAAGGTCTTCGGGTCGGAAGCCGAACAGAGTGCGCTCCGGCACGCGCTGGACGCGGCCGGGGTCGACGGGCTGCGCGACAAGGCGCTGACGGCCCCGTACAACCCTTACGCCCCCGATCTTTTCACCGCCAGCTGGTTCGCCCGCTACATCAGCAGCTACGCGGGCACCATCGCGGGCGGCACGTCGGAGATTCAGCGCAACATCATCGCCCAGCGGGTCCTCGGCCTGCCGGCGCGCTAGTCACAGCCACGGACTCGGTGACGACAGTCACAACCACGGACACAGGGACGACAGAAACTCCTGGGTCCGGCGTCGCGATTCGGCCCGCTCGCCAACGTCCTTGCCGAGGGGCACAACTCGCGCCGCCAGGTCGGTGACGCCCGCGTCACGGTAGCGGCGCAGCCGCGCGAGGACGGCCGACTCGTCGCCGGCCGCCATGGTGTCGCCGACGTCCTCGGCGTCACCGTGCTCCAGCAACCGCACATAGTTCGGCGAGAAGTCCGCATGCCCGAGCGCCTCGCTCGCGTAGGCGCGGGCATCGCCTACCTCGTTGTCAGAGCACAGCGCGACGGGAACGCCGGCGACGACGCGTGGCGCGGGCCGTCCGGTCCCGGTAGCCGCCGCGGTGATGCGCGGAACGACGTGGTCGCCGATCGCCCTCTCGTCCGCCATCCAGAGAATGGTGCCGCCGGCCCGCTCGCCCGCGAGCCGCAGCATCGCCGGTCCCAACGCCGACAACAAGATGGGAACGTCGAACGCATCCGTGACATCCACCGGCGAATGGACGCAATAGCTTTCGTTGTCGACATCGACGCTCCCCGGCCCGGCGAACGACGCCGCCAGCACGTCGAGGTAGTCGCTCATCAAGCGCGCGGGTCGGTCGTAGGGCAATCCCAATTGACCGCTGACGATCCAATGATGTGACGGCCCGACGCCGAGCGTGAACCGCCCGCCGCACGCGATCTGCGTGGTCAAGGCTTGTTGCGCCATGGCCATCGGGTGACGGGTCTGAATCGGAACGACCGCCGTACCGATTTCGATGCGATCGGTGGCCCGCCCGATCAGCGTGACGGCGGTCATCGCGTCGAGGTAGCCGGGAACCTGGGGCATCCAGAACGCGGTGAAACCGGCGCTCTCGGCCGCGGCACCGTCGTCGACCAGCCCGGCCAGCCGGTCAGCACGCGAGCGCTCCTTGTCGGAGCCAACCATCAAGCCGATGCGCATGCGGCCCCTCGTCTCCCCGTGCTAAGGGACATACCGATCCCACTCGTACGGCACCGCCGCGAAAAATGGTGCGGCAAACAAGGGTTCGACGCCGGGCTCGGCCCAGCGGGCGGCCAGCACCGACCGCAGCCGTTGCGCGGTCGCGACCGGATCGTCATCGGTGAAGCAATACGTGATCGACTGATTCCCTCGAGCGCTGGCCAGTTTGGCGTCGACTTGGCGCGATAGCGCGGACCAGACACCGGTGACACCGTCGACGTCGAGCAGCGGGTTCATCGCCGCCGATCCCCGTTCGACCAACAGGAACGCTCCCCGCGCGGGCAACCAG
>NZ_JAICZA010000308.1 GCF_025933915.1 Mycobacterium sp. | reverse complement strand
GGCATCGCGCCCCAGCCCCACCCCGGCCCGGTGTCGGTCCCCGCCGAATCGAAGCCCGAGACGTAGCCCGGCGGGAAGACCTGGCTCGCCCCCTGGTAGCCGTGCAGGGCCAGGCCGATCTGCTTCAGGTTGTTGACGCACTGAGCGCGCCGGGCCGCCTCGCGCGCCGCCTGCACCGCCGGTAGCAACAGCGCGATCAGCACCGCGATGATCGCGATGACGACCAGCAGCTCGATCAGCGTGAAGCCCCGCGGCTTGCCCTGCGCCATGGCCCGCCATCCGTTCCGGGTCGCTCGTTCGCCACGATCATGTCGCTCGGTACGCCATGGTTCTGACGGCCGCCCATTAGAACGGTCCGCTGCCCCGGTGTCCAGTGCGCCGTCGATTGACAATGGACGGACCAGGCGTGGGTCCGGGTGGCACGCTACGCCGTTAACGTTCGTTAGGAGGAATGCGATAAGGTCTTGATGCGACACGGTGTTACGGTCACTATTTCTGTTGCTCGACAGGAAACAGGGATCGGTACACCCCGACGGAGTCGGCCATGTCGCACCAAGACCTTAACCGTCATACCGGACGGCAACCCAACCATCAAGACCTCAAGCGCGTCCTCGATTGGCTCACCGAGGGCGCCGACTTCTCGACCGTCCACTTCGCCAAGACATGCACCTGGACACCCCGCACACTCACCATCACGGCCCTGCTCTGGGTATGGTCGGACAAGGAAACTCTCAAAGACCGATTCCAGGCAGCCCGCAAGATCGCCATCCATGCCCTGGCGCTCTCGATGCTCGTCGCCGCCACTTACCAGGCCTTCCTGCAGATGTTGCGCGCCTGGACGACGAGGCTCGCGGTGCCCCTGGTCGGCGCGCTGCGGCGGCGTATGCAGGAGGACTTGGCCGACCGGTTCACCCTCGATGGCTATACGCTCTTCGGCGTGGACGGCACCCGGCTGGAACTGCCGCGTACCGAGTCCAACGAGACACCGCCCGTGCCCCGACGCCCCCGTCGCGCGCGGAAACGGCCCAGTAAGTCGAAACGCCGTGCCCGCGCCGCGGCGGTCGCCCGCGGCACCAAGTCTAACACGGCGCAGATGTGGCTGACGACGCTGTGGCACGTCGGCACCGGGTTGCCCTGGGACTGGCGGACCGGGCCTTCGGACAGCAGCGAACGCGACCACTTCAAGGCCATGATCGCCGCCCTGCCGGCGCGCGCCATGGTGCTGGCTGACGCGGGGTTCGTCGGCTACGTGTACTGGAAGGCGCTGTTGGAGAGCGGACACCAGTTTCTCATTCGGGTCGGCGCGAATGTGCGGCTGCTCAAGCAGTTGGGCTATGCCCGCGAGCGTAACGGCTTGGTCTACCTGTGGCCCGATCGCGTGCGGAAGCAGCAGCAGCCACCGTTGGTGCTGCGGTTGGTCGTAGCGCACGACGGCCGCGAGCCGGTGTACCTGGTCACGTCGGTGCTGGACGAGGGAGCCTTTCCTGATCGGCAGGCGATCCGGGCATACGGCCTTCGGTGGGGGGTGGAGCTGTTTTATCGCCACTTCAAGCAAACGTTTGCGCGGCGGAAGTTGCGGAGCCGTCGGTGGGAGAATGCGGAAGTGGAGGCGGTGTGGTCGCTGTTGGGGCTGTGGACGATGTCGTTGCACGCGCAGGTGGAGTTGTCCTACGATGCGGTGCCGAGCGACCAGATCAGCGTGGCGAAGCTGCTGGGCGCGTATCGAGGCGCGATGGCGGAGTACCGTAGTATTGCCTTGCCGGGCGAGTCGCTGTGGGAGCGTCTCGCGGTGGCTGTGCTCGACGGCTATGAGCGGGGAAACAAGACGAGCCGAGATTTCCCGCGGAAGAAACGGGCGCGCACGGCCGGGGCGCCGGAAATCCGCCGGGCGACCCGGCTTGAGGTCGAGGCCGCCCGGCAGATCAAGTATGATCAATTGAGCGCATTACCGGCGTAGGCCAGCACCGCGGCCTCCACCGGCGGGTGTCGGTTCATCAGGCAATCCGAACGGGATGTCACCATACAGCCGACTCAACTCGGACTCCGCCCGTTCCGCCGCGAGGATGTCACCGGAAGTCGGCACGCGATATTCCTTGCCCTTCGCTCCGTCCACAACGACGGCGGTCATGGTAGCGCCAAGTTTCCCGGCCTGTCCCTCAAGGCGTATGTCCGACATGGTTAGGCTCGGGACT
>NZ_JAICZA010000316.1 GCF_025933915.1 Mycobacterium sp. | reverse complement strand
TCTTGGGTGGGCCAGTGGTGCGTCAGCGGCCCGTTGTTGCGGGGGCGCGCCGGTTTTCGTTGCCGCTCGCGTTTGTGTTGGGGGCCCGGGGGGCGGGGCCGCCCCCGCACCACAGCGTGGGCGATGATGACCGGCACCATCGCGATCACGACGTTGCGGCTGAGCGCGAGCACGAGCAGCGCCGGCACGAGCCAGCCGTAGCGCCGGGCCCGTAGGAGCAGCAGGCACACGACGACCATGAGCAGCGCGGTCGACTCGGTGTAGGACGCCGAGAAGATCGGGGACGCGATGTAGAAGCAGACCCCGATGACCGCGACGATCGCCTCCCAGCGGCCGACGGCCCGGTCGACGAGCTTGAAGAGCAGGTGGATCGCGAAGAACCCGATGATCGTCGACAGGATCGGTCCGACGATGACGAACGGCAGGCCGGTGACCCGCATGATGCCGCCGACCGCGAGCGGGAAGACCGGGAAGAACGCCCACGGGTTCATGTCGACCCCGCCCCAGCCGGCGCGTGGCAGCACCAGTGGGTAGCCGTGCTCGGCGATGACGCGGTACCACTGTCCATCCCAGTTCGTCATCACGGCGAGGTAGCCGGGGTCGGCGGGCATCGGGTAGGTGATCCGGATCCGCTCCGTGCCGATCGGCAGCGCGATCTGGTTGCGGGCCAGGATGATGCCGGCGATGAGCACGAAGACCCGCGACACGAGGTAGACCGTGAACGGGAACCAGACGCTGAAGCGTCGGTAGAACGGCAGCTGGGTCTCGCCGGCCCGGCTGTCCTTGTTCATGGTCTCGATCGTGGCGAGGATGGCTGACCCCTTGGTGGACGCGGCGGAACGGGGCCACCGCCCCGAGCGGGGAAGGTGGCCGTCCCCAAGCCTACGGGTACCCACCTTCAACCCCGAACGGACACCGCAGGGGTATGCCGCTGGGCTGGGCGGGTGCGGCGCCCTCCGCCCGCTTCCCGCGCTTGGCTGCGTCAGACCGGCGGCACCGAGCGCCGCTTGAGGCTGAAGTGGCGGTCGCGGTGGGCGGCGTAGGCGAGCCGGCGCACGAGGTCGTCACGCAGCTCGTCGGCCTCGATGATCGTGTCGAGGACGAGGTCGGCGGCGAGCCGTTCGATGTCGACGTCCTCTTCGTACTCGCTGCGCCGCTCGGCGACGTAGGCGTCCCGGGCCTCGGCGCCCTGCTCGGCCTCGACGGCCGCGATCTTGTTCGCGTAGACGGCGTTGACCGCCGCCTCCGGCCCCATGACCGCGATCCGGGCCGTGGGCAGCGCGATCGTCGCGTCCGGGCCGAAGCCGGGGCCGCCCATGGCGTAGAGCCCGGCGCCATACGCCTTGCGGACCACGACGCAGAACTGCGGCACCGTGGCCGACGCGACGGCGGAGACCATCTTGGCGCCGTGCCGGATGATCCCGCCGCGCTCGACATCGGAGCCGATCATGAAGCCCGGCACGTCGGCGAGGTAGATCAGCGGGATGTTGAAGGCGTCGCAGAGCCAGATGAACCGGGCCGCCTTGTCCGCGCTGTCGGTGAACAGCACCCCGCCCTTGACCATGGAGTTGTTCGCGATGATGCCGACGGTCTCGCCCGCCATCCGGCCGAACCCGATGACCAGCTCGGCCGCCCACAGTGGCTTGAGCTCGAAGAAGGAGTCGGCGTCGACGAGCCCGTCGATGACCTCGTGGATGTCGAAGGGGACCGACTCG
>NZ_JAICZA010000311.1 GCF_025933915.1 Mycobacterium sp. | reverse complement strand
CCGTAGGCCAGCGCGGCCGCCGTCGGCTCGTTGACGATGCGCAGGACGTTGAGGCCCGCGATCTCACCGGCCTCCTTGGTGGCCTGGCGCTGGGAGTCCTCGAAGTAGGCGGGGACCGTGATGACCGCGTCGGTCACCGGCTCGCCGAGGTAGGTCTCGGCGTCCCTCTTGAGCTTCTGCAGGATGCGGGCGCTGATCTCCTGCGGGGTGTACTTCTTGCCATCGATCTCCGGCGTCTTCCAGTCGGTGCCCATGTGCCGCTTGACGCTGCGGATGGTGCGGTCGACGTTGGTGACCGCTTGGTTCTTCGCCGACTGGCCGACGAGGACCTCGCCGTTCTTGGCAAAGGCGACGACCGAGGGGGTGGTGCGCGATCCCTCGGCGTTGGCGATGACCGTCGGCTCGCCGCCCTCGAGGACGGTGACGACGGAGTTGGTGGTGCCCAGGTCGATACCGACCGCTCGAGCCATGGAGCTGGCCTCTCTTCCGTGTGTGCTGGGGTTGCTGGTGGCTTGTCCGGTCAGCGAGTGCCCCGCCTTGCGTGGGGTCGACTCAACTTTCCTGCCCACCCTAACGGCAGGCTCGCGTCGAGTGTTCCCGAGGCCGGCGAAGTTGGCGCCGCAGCCCCCGCACGATCAGCTGAGTCCTTGTGTCTCTGTCGGTGACGCCTTGCAGGCGTGAAAATGTGGCTGGGCCGCCCGCCGACGTCGGTGTGATCTTGGGACACGATCCCGTAGCTGAGTCTGGCGCTGGGGCCTGGACCCGAAGGGTCGCGCACTGTGCTTCGAGCACGCCGGTCAGATTCTCTGGTTCCCTGACCGGGCCCCGCGGGTGGCCCGCCTTGCCGGTCTGGCATGCGGAGGGCGGGTGCGGATCATGCAGGAACCGGTGGAGATCCCGGACGAGGAGCACGAGCAGCTGCTGGATCGGGTCGCGGCGATCGACGTGGCCAAGGCATCCGGGATGGTGTGCACCCGGGTGCCGCACCCGTCGGGGAACGGGCGACGCCTGACCCGGGTGTGGGAAGTATCAGCCACCACCAAGTCGATCATGGAGTTGGCCGATCACCTGGCCGGGCAGCGCATCGAGCGGGTCACCATGGAGGCGACCGGCGACTACTGGCGCGGGTTCTTCTACCTGCTGGAGGCCCGAGGTCTTGCCGTGGCGCTGGTCAACGCCCGGGAGGTAAAGAACGTCCCGGCCCGGCCGAAGACCGACAAGCTCGACGCGGTCTGGCTGGCCAAGCTCACCGAGCGGGGCATGCTGCGGCCCAGCTTCGTGCCGCCGGCGGCGATCCGGGTGCTGCGCGATTACACCCGGCTGCGCACCGATCTGACGCCGAGCGGACCCGGCACTGGCAGCGGCTGGAGAAGCTCCTCGAAGACGCCCTCATCAAAATCACCACGGTGGCGAGCCGGATCGATGGGGTCTCGGTGCGGGCGATGATCGAGGCGCTGATCGCCGGCGAACGCGACCCGCGGGTGCTCGCCGGGCTCGCCCGCGGCCGGCTACGGATCAAGCACGCCGCCCTCCTCGAGGCGCTCACCGGCCGCTTCGACGCCCACCACGGCGAACTGGCCCGGATGCTGCTGGACCAGATCGACGCCCTCGACACCCAGATCGACCGCCTCACGCTGCGGATCGATGACCTGATCGAGGCGATCCCGGCCGCCCGCGCACCGGCCGCGCCCTCCGACGACCACCCCACCGGATCCTCACCCGCCGACGGCCAGCCGCTACCGGCGCTGGATCGACTCGATGAGATCCCCGGCCTGGCCCGCCGCGGCGCCCAGATGATCCTCGCCGAGATCGGACTGGACATGACCCGCTTCCCCACCCCCGACCACCTGATCTCCTGGACACGGCTGTGCCCGCGCACCATCCAGTCCGGCCCAAGCCGTCACCCTGGGCGCACCGGCAAGGGCAACCCCTACCTCAAGGGCATCCT
>NZ_JAICZA010000310.1 GCF_025933915.1 Mycobacterium sp. | reverse complement strand
GGCGTGGGGCGAGCGATTGAATATCGCCACGGTCAACGGTGCTTCGGCGGTGGTGGTGTCCGGCGAGGTGGACGCGCTGACCGAACTGATGCAACGCTGCGCGGCCGACAACGTTCGCGCCCGTCGCATCGACGTCGACTACGCCTCGCATTCGGTTCAGGTGGACGCGATCCGGGATCCTCTCGCCGAGGCGCTGAACGGCCTTGCACCGCAGTCGTCTTCGGTCGCGTTCTTCTCCACCGTGACCGGCGAACTCTTCGACACCGCGGGCCTGGACGGCGACTACTGGTTCCGCAGCATCCGGCAAACGGTGCAATTCGAACGGGCGATACGCAGCGCCTGCGACGCGGGCTATCGGGCGTTCATCGAATCCAGCCCGCATCCGGTACTGATGGCCGCCATCGAAGAGACGGTGCCCGACAGCGAGCAGGCCTGCGTCATTCCGTCGTTGGGCCGCGACGACGGCGGCCTGGACCGCTTCTGGCTCTCGGTCGGACAGGCCTTCGTGGCGGGCGTGGGTGTGGACTGGCGTGCCGCGTTCGCCGGCCTCGGCGGCCGGCGCATCGACCTGCCGACATACGGGTTTGTGCGACAACATTTTTGGCTGCCGGGCGGGTCGACCGGATCCTACGATGTCGCGACCCTGGGGCTGGACGGCGCCGAGCACGGGCTGCTCGGTGCGGTGGTGCCGCGACCCGACTCCGGTGGTGTGGTGTTGACGGGCCGGTTGTCGACGGCCGCCCACCCCTGGCTGGCCGATCACGCGGTGGGCGGGACGGTGCTGTTCCCGGGCGCGGGGTTCGTCGAGATGGCCGTCCGCGCGGGTGACGAGGTCGGCTGCGGCGTGCTCGAGGAGTTGACCTTGTCGGCGCCGTTGGTGCTGCCCGCCGCCGACGGCGTGCAGGTGCAACTGGTGGTCGGCGCGGCCGACGAGTCGGGCCAGCGCCGGCTGTCGGTGTATTCCACTGCCGCGCAGCCGGGTTCGGAATGGGTGTTGCACGCCGAGGGTTTGTTGCGGCCGGGGGCGGTGACGCCGGGCGCCGACCTGTCGGTGTGGCCGCCCGTTGGGGCGACCTCCGTGGACGTCTCCGGCGCCTATGCCCGGCTCGCGCGGCGGGGCTACGAATACGGCCGGGCATTCCAGGGTTTGCGGGTGATGTGGCAGCGCGGCGATGAGCTCTTCGCCGAGATCGCGGTGCCCGACGAAGCCACCGCGGCCGGCGGCGGCTTCGGAATCCATCCTGTGCTGCTGGACGCCGCGTTGCACTCGATCGGTGTCGCCGCCGAGCAAGACCAGACCGTGTTGCCGTTCTCCTGGCAGGGCGTGTCGTTGCACGCGTCGGGCGCCGCGCGGGCGCGGGTCCGGATAGCGCCGGCAGGCGCCGGGGCGGTCTCGGTGGAATTGGCCGACGGCGCGGGGCTTCCGGTGCTGTCGGTGGGGAGGTTGGCCATGCTTCCGGTCTCCGCCGGGCAGTTGACGGCCGCGTCGGCTCCGGCGCAGCGATCGCTCGCCCAGGGATTGCTCGACGTGACCTGGTCACCGATCTCGTTGGGCAGCGATGAAGGCGGCGGCGAGGCCACACCGTGGGAGTTGGTCAATCACGGTGGCGACGTGGTGAAGTCGGTGCACGCGGCGGCCACCGAGACCTTGGACGTGCTGCAAACGTGGTTGCGCACCGACGGCGCCGGAGTGCTGGCCGTGCAGACCCGCGGAGCGGTCGCCCTTGCCGGTGAGGACGTTTCGGACCTGGCCGGTGCCGCGGTGTGGGGGTTGGTGCGGTCGGCACAGGCCGAACATCCGGGACGCATGGTGCTGATCGATTCCGATGGATCGCTGGATGTCCAAGCGGTAATCCCTTGTGGTGAACCGCAAGTGGTGGTCCGTCGGGGCGTGGCCTACGCGGCCCGGCTGCGGCCCGTGCGTGCGGATTCGGCGGTCAGGCTGCCGGCCGGTGGCTGGCGGTT
>NZ_JAICZA010000216.1 GCF_025933915.1 Mycobacterium sp. | reverse complement strand
CAGCACCAGGGGCCGCCCGCCGGCGCGCCCCCGCCACCGCGCCTGGCGCCGCCGTCGGCGCCGGGGCACGCGCCTCGGCATGGCGAACCGCAGCCAGAGGAAGCGGAAGGCGCGGGCGAAACGACCTCGACGGGCGGGCAGTCGGTGGCCGAGCTGCTGGCCCGCCTGCAGGTGCAGCCCTCGGAAGGCGGCCGGCGGCGTCGCCGCGAAGGCTGAGCTGGGAGCTTCCTCACATTGGGAAACGCCTGGTGATCGACTAGAGTCTTGGTGACCGAACGGTACCCACCCGGTGGGACCGGAACGAAACAAGAAATCTGTGAGGTCGTCTGCGATGGTGCAGTTCGACGGTCTGCGCCCGGCCAGGCTCAAGGTGGGAATCATCTCGGCCGGCCGGGTCGGCACCGCGCTCGGTGTCGCGCTGGAGCGCGCGGACCACGTCGTGGTGGCGTGCGGCGCCATCTCCCACGCCTCGCGGCAGCGGGCCCGGCGCCGGCTGCCCGACACCCCGGTGGCGACGCCCCCGGACGTCGCCGCCGGCGCCGAACTGTTGCTGCTCGCGGTTCCCGACAGCGAACTCGCCGGCCTGGTGTCCGGGTTGGCCGCGACGTCGGCGGTGCGGCCTGGAACCATCGTGGTCCACACGTCCGGCGCCAACGGCGTCGGTGTGCTCGCGCCGCTCGCGCGGGATGGCTGCATTCCGCTGGCGATTCATCCGGCGATGACGTTCACCGGCTCTGACGAAGACATCAGCAGGCTGCCGGACACCTGCTTTGGCGTCACGGCGGCCGACGAGGTCGGATATGCGATCGGTCAATCGCTCGTGTTGGAGATGGGCGGCGAACCGTTCCGCGTCGCCGAGGACGCCCGCGTCCTCTATCACGCGGCCTTGGCCCACGCGGGCAACCACATCGTGACCGTGGTCGCCGACGCGCTGGACGCGCTGCGCGCCGCCCTGCGCGGCAGCGAACTGCTCGGCCAGCAGTCCGTCGACGACCAGCCGGGCGGTATCGCCGAACGCATCATCGGGCCGCTGGCCCGGGCGGCGCTGGAGAACACCCTGCAACGCGGGCAGGCCGCGCTCACCGGTCCGGTCGCGCGCGGCGACGCCGCCGCGGTCGCCGGGCATCTGGCGGCGCTGGGCCAAGTCGGACCCGAACTGGTGCAGGCGTATCGGACGAACGCCCTGCGAACCGCCCAGCGCGCACACGCTCCCCAAGACGTCATCGAGGTGCTGGCGCCATGAGACCCGGCAAGCCGCCGGCCTTCACGGCGGGCGAACTCAACCTGTATCCCAACCCGCGCGACGTCACCGACGTCAGCCGTGCCCTGCGCCACACCGGCCGCCGGGTGATGTTGGTGCCCACCATGGGCGCGCTGCACGACGGTCACCTGGCGTTGGTGCGTGCGGCCAAGCGGGTGCCCGGCTCGGTGGTCGTGGTCTCGATCTTCGTGAACCCGTTGCAATTCGGCGCCGGCGAGGACCTCGACGCCTACCCCCGGACCATGGACGACGACCTTGCGCTGCTGCGCTCCGAAGGCGTCGAAATCGTCTTCGCGCCAACGGCCACGGCGATGTATCCCGACGGCTTGCGCACCACGGTGCAGCCCGGACCGCTGGCCTCCGAACTCGAGGGCCGCCACCGGCCAACCCATTTCGCCGGCGTGCTCACCGTCGTGTGCAAGCTGCTACAGATCGTGCGTCCGGACCGGGTTTTTTTCGGAGAGAAGGACTATCAGCAGCTGGTGATGATCCGGCAGATGGCCGCCGACCTCAACGTGGACGTGCAGGTCGTCGGAGTGCCGACTGTCCGGGAAGGCGACGGCCTGGCGATGTCGTCGCGCAACCGCTACCTGGACTCCGCGCAACGTGAACTGGCCGTGACGCTTTCGGCCGCGCTTTCTGCCGCCGCGCACGCCGCGCACCACGGTCGCACGGCCGCGCTGGACGCGGCGCGCGCGGTGCTCGACGCCGTGCCCGCGCTCACCGTCGACTACCTCGAGCTGCGCGACCGCGAGCTCGGCCCGCCGCCCGCCCACGGCTGCGCCCGGCTGCTGGTTGCGGCCCGGCTGGGCACCACCAGGCTGCTGGACAACATCGAGTTGCAGATCGAAACACCCGCCGGCACCGCTGGGCCGGACGGTAACCACGAATACGCCCAATCACCTTGGAGGAAGTGATGCTACGGACGATGCTGAGGTCGAAGATCCACCGCGCCACCGTCACGCAGGCCGACCTGCACTACGTGGGCTCGGTGACCATCGATGCCGACCTGATGGATGCCGCGGACCTGCTCGAAGGCGAGCAGGTGACGATCGTCGACATCGACAACGGTGCGCGGCTCGTCACCTACGCGATCACTGGCGAACGCGGCAGCGGAGTGATCGGAATCAACGGTGCTGCAGCACATCTCGTTCACCCAGGCGACCTGGTGATCCTGATCGCGTACGGGACGATGGAGGAGGCGGAGGCCCGGACCTATGAGCCGCGGATCGTTTTCGTCGACGCCGGGAACAAGCCGATCGACCTCGGCCACGACCCGGCGTTCGTGCCCTCAGACATATCCGCCGCGGCCGAGCTGCTGGATCCCCGGATCGTTGCGCGGTAGCCGTGCTGCTGGCGATCGACGTCCGTAACACCCACACCGTCGTCGGGTTGATATCGGGCTCCAAAGAGCACGCAAACGTCGTGCAGCAGTGGCGGATTCGCACCGAGTCGGAAATCACCGCGGACGAGTTGGCGCTGACCATCGACGGTTTGATCGGCGATGATTCCGAGCGGCTCACCGGCGCCGCCGCGCTGTCGACCGTCCCCTCGGTGCTGCACGAGGTGCGGCTGATGCTCGACCAGTACTGGCCGTCGGTGCCCCACGTGCTGATCGAGCCCGGTGTGCGCACCGGCGTTCCGCTGCTGGTGGACAACCCCAAAGAAGTGGGTGCCGACCGAATCGTCAACTGCCTGGCGGCGTTTCACCATTTCCAAAGCCCGGCAATCGTCATCGACTTCGGGTCCTCGATCTGTGTGGATGTCGTGTCGGCCAAGGGCGAGTTCCTCGGCGGTGCGATCGCGCCGGGACTCCAGGTTTCTTCCGATGCCGCCGCGGCCCGCTCGGCCGCGCTGCGCCGCGTGGAGTTGACTCGACCCCGTTCGGTGATCGGCAAGAACACGGTCGAGTGCATGCAGGCCGGGGCGGTGTTCGGCTTCGCCGGGCTGGTCGACGGCCTGGTGGGTCGCATCCGTGAGGATGTGGACGGCTTCGCCGGTGACGACGTGGCGATCGTGGCCACCGGACACACCGCGCCGCTGCTGCTGCCCGAGCTGCAAACCGTCAGCCACTACGAACAGCACCTGACTCTGCACGGCCTGCGGCTGGTCTTCGAACGCAACCGCGACGCCCAGCGGGGCCGGCTGAAGACGGCGCGCTAGGGCGGCCGCCGGTCAGACCGGCCACGACAGGTCATTTAAGCTGGCAGGTCGTGAGTGACGCCCCAGACGCCGAAGCAGATATCCCCGAGCAGTACCGGATCCGCCGGGACAAGCGCGCTCGGCTGCTCGCCGAGGGGCGTGACCCCTACCCGGTCGCCGTCGAACGCACCTACACGCTGGCGCAGGTCCGCGAGGCCCACGCCGACCTGCCGGTCGACACCGCGACCGATGACCTCGTCGGCGTCGCCGGCCGGGTGATCTTCGCGCGCAACTCCGGAAAACTCTGCTTCGCCACCCTGCAGGAGGGCGACGGGACCACCCTGCAAGTCATGATCAGCCTCGACAAGGTCGGTCGCGATTCCCTCGACGCGTGGAAGACCGATGTCGATCTCGGCGACATCGTCTCCGTACACGGCAACGTGATCAGCTCACGGCGCGGCGAACTGTCCGTCCTCGCCGACTCGTGGCGGATGGCATCCAAGTCGTTGCGTCCGCTGCCGGTCGCGCACAAGGAAATGAGTGAAGAGGCGCGGGTGCGGCAGCGCTACGTCGACCTGATCGTCCGGCCGCAAGCCCGCTCGGTGGCACGGCAGCGAATCGCGGTCGTCCGGGCCATCCGTAACGCATTGGAACGGCGCGGCTTTCTCGAAGTCGAAACCCCAATGTTGCAGACGCTGGCCGGTGGCGCGGCCGCGCGGCCCTTCATCACACATTCCAATGCGCTGGACATCGATCTCTACCTGAGGATCGCACCGGAACTGTTCCTCAAGCGCTGCGTCGTCGGTGGCCTCGACAGGGTTTTCGAACTAAATCGAGTGTTTCGAAACGAAGGTGCGGATTCCACCCATTCTCCCGAATTTTCCATGCTGGAGACCTACCAGGCCTACGGAACCTATGACGATTCGGCAGTAGTGACGCGCGAGCTTATTCAAGAGGTCGCCGATGAGGCGATCGGAACCAGACAACTACCGCTACCCGACGGCAGCGTCTACGACATAGACGGAGAATGGGCGTCTATACAAATGTACCCGTCGTTGTCGTCGGCCCTCGGTGAAGAGATCACGCCAGAGGCGACAGTGGAAAAGCTACTCGGCATCGCTGAACGGCTCGGTGTCGAGATTCCCGGCGACCGGGGCTACGGGCACGGAAAGATCGTCGAGGAACTGTGGGAGCACACGGTCGGCAACTCGCTCGTCGCTCCCACGTTCGTGCGGGATTTCCCGGTCGAGACAACACCTTTGACGCGCCAGCACCGCAGCATCCCAGGCGTCACGGAGAAATGGGACCTTTATGTGCGCGGAGTCGAACTGGCCACCGGATACTCGGAGTTGAACGATCCGGTCGTGCAGCGGGAGAGGTTCGCCGCCCAAGCGCGCGCGGCGGCCGCAGGCGACGACGAGGCGATGGTGCTCGACGAAGATTTTCTTGCCGCACTCGAGTATGCGATGCCGCCGTGTACCGGAACGGGAATGGGTATCGACAGGTTGTTGATGACATTGACCGGACTGTCAATTCGAGAGACAGTTTTGTTCCCCATTGTTCGGCCACACTCGTAGGTGAAAGTTCAAACGCGTCTGTGAAAAGTTGAGCCCCTCGTGAAAGTTCAACGCTGCGGCCTCCGTACAGATTGAGTATGCTGCGTTGTTATGGCACATTGGTGACCGGGGAGGTCGATCCAATCTGCTCAGCAACTGCTCAGGACGAAATGCGAGGGTAAGACAATGGCAAAAAAAGTGACCGTCACCTTGGTCGATGATTTCGACGGTGCCGGCGCAGCCGACGAAACGGTCGAATTCGGGCTTGACGGGGTGACCTATGAGATTGATCTTTCGTCCAAGAATGCCGCGAAACTGCGCGGGGATCTGAAGCAATGGGTGGAAGCCGGTCGCCGCGTCGGCGGTCGCCGGCGCGGGCGTTCCGGCACGGGACGCGGCCGCGGCGCCATCGACCGTGAGCAAAGCGCGGCGATCCGCGAATGGGCTCGCCGGAACGGGCACAACGTCTCGACGCGCGGCCGCATCCCGGCCGACGTCATCGACGCCTTCCACGCGGCAACCTGACAGTCTTCAAACCGGCGCCCGGGTTCCAAGCCCGTGCGCCGGTTTGTCATTTCGCTGGGCGCGAAATGATCGTCGGGTCGCCCGGGAAACGAATTGCTACGTTGCAGCGTTCTTGGATGCGGGCGCAACGCCGCAGGCAGTCGCAGGTCAGATCGGTTCGGAACGAGCAAGTTGCGTCCGTAGCGAACGAGGCGCCGCAAGTTAGGCCCGCTGGCAAGCCGACCATTACAGTGGATGGCAGGTACGCGATTCCGGCCACAGGAGACCGGCAGGGTTTCTCGAAGGGCCGCTAACAGATTTGTACCGATGTTGAGGGAGAGCAGGTAACCCGATGTTTGAAAGATTTACCGACCGTGCGCGGCGGGTCGTCGTCCTGGCGCAAGAAGAGGCCCGGATGCTCAACCACAACTACATCGGCACCGAGCACATCCTGTTGGGTTTGATTCACGAGGGTGAAGGCGTCGCGGCGAAGTCGCTGGAGTCGCTGGGCATCTCGCTCGAGGGCGTCCGCAGCCAGGTTGAGGAGATCATCGGCCAGGGCCAGCAGGCCCCGTCGGGTCACATCCCGTTTACGCCGCGCGCCAAGAAGGTGCTCGAGCTGAGCCTGCGTGAGGCGCTGCAGCTGGGCCACAATTACAT
>NZ_JAICZA010000107.1 GCF_025933915.1 Mycobacterium sp. | reverse complement strand
TACACGGCGTGATCGGACGCGGGAGCGCCGGCATCGCCGCGGTGGTCGACCATCACCCATCCCTCCAGCTGGTTCGCTTAAGAAATCTGTCTAGCACACTTGCATCAATATGTCGACGATGCTATACCGAATCTATGTCTTCAGACATAGGAAATTATTGGACCATCGCCTAGATCGGAGTGAGAGGTGACAACCATGCTGATGCGTTCAGATCCCTTCCGTGATCTCGACCGCTTTGCCCACCAGGTTCTCGGTACGGCCGCCCGGCCGGCAGTCATGCCGATGGACGCCTGGCGCGAAGGCGAGAAGTTCGTCGTCGAGTTCGACCTGCCCGGCATCGATGCCGATTCACTCGACATCGACATCGAGCGCAATGTGGTGACCGTGCGGGCCGAACGACCGGCCGTCGACCCCAACCGCGAGATGCTGGCCACCGAGCGGCCGCGCGGCGTGTTCAGCCGCCAGCTGGTACTCGGCGAAAACCTCGATACCGACAAGATTCAGGCCTCCTATGCCGAAGGCGTCCTGAGTCTGCACATCCCGGTGGCCGAGAAGGCCAAGCCCCGCAAGATCGCGGTCGGCCGCGGCGACGCTCCCCGTGCCGTCGCAGACGGCGCGGGGAAGCGCGAGGTCATCAACGCCTGACCGAGCGGCGGGCCGGGCGGCGGCCGCAGGGCACGCGCGCGTGTCGGCCTCGCGGCCGCCGCCCGCCGTCGGCCACACGGCACTGAGCGAGGAGCCAAGGTGGAAGCGACATGGGAACTCAACGGCCAAACGGCTAGCGTCGAACGGGCCCTGTGCGGCGGCGATGCCCAACCCGCGGGCTGGTTTCGGTTCTACTTCACCGATCAGCGGTGGGAATGGTCGGAACAGGTGCAGCGGATGCACGGGTACGAGCCGGGCAGCGTCGTCCCCACCACCGACCTGGTGCTCTCGCACAAACACCCCGATGACCGCCGACAGGTCGCGGCCACCATCGACCAGATCGTGAATACCCGCCAGGCGTTCAGCACCCGCCACCGGATCATCGACACCGGCGGAAACGTACGCCGCGTCGTCGTGGTCGGCGATCGTCTCTACGACGACGAGGGCGACGTGATCGGAACGCACGGGTTCTACATCGACGTCTCCGAACCGGACGGACAGGTGCACGAGGACGTCGTCAGCGCGAAACTCGCTGAGATCAGCGAGAATCGGGCCGGCATCGAACGAACCAAGGGCATGCTGATGCTGATGTACGGACTCAGCGACAGCGCGGCCTTCGAGTTGCTCCGATGGCTTTCGCAGCAGGCGAATGTCAAGCTGCGCCCACTCGCCGAACAGATCGCCCAAGACTTCCGCGGCGCCGGCTTGCCGCTCAACACCCAGTCGGAATTCGACCACCTTCTCCTGACGGCGCACCGGCGTGTCCGGCTCGCTGACAGCGGAGGGTAAGTTACCGCAGGACAACGCCTTTCGGCGTCAGCGATCGAGAGCGATCCGGTGCACACCAGCGCCACCGTCGCGGGTCAACTCGACCACTCCGGCGGAGTCGACGGGTGGGCGGACTGCTGATTCAGCTTCGACGCGAACACCGCCGCCTGGGTGCGGCGCTCCATGCCGAGTTTGGCCAGCAACCGGGACACATAGTTCTTCACCGTCTTCTCCGCGAGGAACATTCGCGCGGCGATCTGCCGGTTGGTCAGCCCCTCGGCGAGTAGTCCGAGCAGCGTTCGTTCCTGCTCGGTCAGGCCGGACAGCGGGTCCTCGCGCGTCGCCGTACCGCGCAGGTTCGCCATCAGCGCGGCGGCCGCCCGGTTGTCCAGCAGCGATTTCCCGGCGCCCACCTCTTTGATCGCACGGGCCAGCTCCATGCCCTTGATGTCTTTGACGACAAACCCACTGGCGCCGGCCAGGATCGCCTCGAGCATCGCCTCGTCGGAGGTGAACGACGTCAACATCAGGCAGCGCAGGTCGGGATGATCGGAGATGAGGTCGCGGCACAGTTCGATGCCGTTGCCGTCGGGCAGGCGTACGTCGAGCACAGCGACGTCGGGCAGTGACGCCGGTATCCGTGCCTTGGCTTCGGCCACCGTGCCGGCCTCACCGACGATTTCCAGATCGGGATCGGAGGAGAGAAGATCGGAAAGTCCGCGGCGGACGACTTCATGGTCGTCGACCAGGAACACTTTGACCATGTGCGCGCTCCTCCTGCCGGTCCGGCAACTGGCATATGCGACAAACACGTCCAATATCCCATATATTCGTGAGGAAACGTCGAGCTGTAACTGGTTCAACGACTTTGGTCCCCGCGGGATAGGACCTTCGGCCGACGAGTTTCCCGGCGGCGGCTCAATAGCATTGTGGGAGTGGCCGATTGCGGGCATGCACAGAAGGGAACGATCGATGGCCGATGACGGAGTCGTCATCCTCGCAGCGCACGAGTGCTGGGAGCTCCTCGCGAGCCGCGCGCTGGGGCGGCTGGTCACCTACGCCGGCGGTCAGCCCGACATCTTCCCGGTCAACTATGTCGTGCAACGGCGTACCGTGCTGTTTCGCACCGCGGGGGGAACCAAGTTGGTCAGCTCCGCGATCAACAATCGCGTGCTCTTCGAAGCCGACGACCACAACGTCGCCGAGGCATGGAGCGTGATCGTCAGGGGCACCGCACGGGCACTGCGCACGCCGGAGGAACTCGAGGACGCCGAGCGCGCGCAGGTGCTGCCGTGGACGATGTCGGAAAAGACGCACTATGTGCGCATCGTTCCCGAGACCGTCACCGGCCGCCGATTCCGGTTCGGGTCACCGCTGGGTGCTGTCCAGGACAGCTGATCAGCTCACCCATTCGACGAAATCGTCGAGGTCACGCCGCGGTGTCGCCGGCAACGGGTCCGCGTTGATCGGCGCCCAGCCCACCCGGAGCAGCATCTGCGGGTAGTGGCCGTCGCCGAAAATGTCGGAGCGGACCGCTTCGCGCGTTCCGGCGGTCTCCAACGGTTCGGTGACCGGGCAGCTCGCCAACCCCGTCGACGTCGCGGTGAGCAGCACCGCGCTGGTGGCTTCGCCGGCGCGTAGTTGCGCCAGCCGGTCGTCGCGGCGGGTTCCCAGCGCGAGTACCACGGCGTTGTCGTCCGCCGAGGACGAATCCGGTGCCATCGGCAGCGCCGCACCGGCGAACAGGCGACTCGGGATCTTGGCCTGCGGGTCGGGTAAGGGCGCATTGTGGGCGGGGACACCCGCGACCGAGAAGAAGCGCCCACTCCATTCGGTGAGCTCGGCGAGATAACCCTGGTTCAAATGATCGCGGACCGATTGAGCGACGATCTCGTGCAGGCTGTCGATGTCCTCCACCTGGCACAGCGTGACGCCGGTGCGCGCGGCCCGCGCCGCCATGAGCGCGATATCGCCCATGGGCACCGGCCAGGAGCTGTAGTGGCGCCGATCCGTTCGCCGCCTCGGGATGGCCGCGGCGAGCGCGATGTCGACGAAATCGGCGGGCTGGGGGGAAAGTTCGATCGTGGCAAGATGACTGGGTTCGGTGGCATCCGGCAGCCGAGCCACCGTGGATCGCCATCCGACCGCCGCGAATGCCACCACGCAGTGATGCAGCGCCGTGCCGCAACTCAGGATCAAGTCGCGGCCGTCGGGGTCGGTGTTAGGCAGCTGCCGGTCGGTGTCGGCGTGCAGGTGCAGGCCGGCCGCGTCGACCCGCCACCGCCACGGTTGGGTGTTGTGCACCGAGGGGGCTCGCGATGCCAGCGTCAGGGCCGTCCGGACCGTTGCTGCATCCGGAAAGCGAGCTTTCATGCCATGGTCCCCTCTCGCAGCGCTTGCTCGTCTCCACGATCGCGCCTTCCGTTCGGCGGCACGAGGGCACGATGGCACTCGCCGAAGGGACTTTTGGCAATATCCGTGGACGGTCCGTCGCAGGGCTGCCCGGATTCACGCCGGCCCGATAGCGAATCGCCGCCCTTGGTCCCGGATCCGTACGACTACTGGGATCTCTCCGGCGCCAGGACACCCGGCGCGTCAGCGCCGCCCTGGCTGCGCGCGGCCGACGCGCCGGCGATCGATGTGCAGGCGATCGTCAGCACGGAGCCGAACATCAACGCCGACGCTTCGCCTGCGGCAAGGAGGTGCTGCTGGGTGCCGATGGTGGCCGCGGCCACCGGCACGCCGAGCTGCGCCGCCGAAAGCACCCCGAACGCGAGGGGCTGCCCGAGCAGCCGTCCGGCGCAATGGGCCAGCACGGCGCCGAATCCCAGTCCCGCACCCAGCAGGATCAGTCTCGGATGCGCGCCCAGTTCACGCACCTGCAGCGAAGCGCCCAGCCAGACGAAGAACAGCGGGCTGAAAAACCCCTCGGTGATGCCGAATAGTTGACGCGCCAACCGCCGCGGTTCGCCGACCGTGCCGATCACCAGGCCCACCGCGAAACCCGCCAGCATGATGGACACGTGGGTAGTGACGGCCAGCGCCGCCAACCCAAACAGCACCAGCAGGCTCGTCCGCAATTCCAGCGCAAACCGGCGCTTCTCGGAATAGCGGTGCAGGCGTGTGCGCCAGCCCTTCCGGTCGACGATGTGAAGCACCACGAAAAGTGCCACCGCGAAACCCGCCACCGCCAGCGCGCCGAGCGCCGCCGTCGGCGCCCGCCGGGTATCAATCACCAAGGGCAGTAACACAATGCAGGCTGCGTCCGCGATGGCGATCTGGGTTGTCACGGACAGCACCTGCCGTCCCCGCAGCCGCAACGAATCGATCACCGGCAACGCCAGCGCCGCCGACGACGAGGCCATCAGAACCGCATAGAGGGCCGGATGGCCGGTTCCGAATGTCGCTGCCAGACCGAACCCCAGCGCCACCGCGACGCCCCCCGCCAGCATCGCGCGCGCCACGGCCCGCGGCAATACCGAGCGCGTCGCGCTGACGCGGACCGGAACATGGGTACCCACAACGAACATCACCAGCGCGAAGCCGATGTTTGCCAGCAGCTGAAATGTCGGTTCGGCGACATCGATGAGGTCGAAGCCGGTCCTGCCGACCGCGCAGCCCACGACCAGCTCCCCGATGACCACCGGTATGCGGAAGCGCTTGACGGAGGCCAGCAGTGGACCGGCAAAACCGACGGCGCACAGCAGCGCGAGAGTGTGGAAGCCGAATCCCTGCACCTGGCCATTTTGCAGCGTCCCGCATCAAACGCGGCGCATCGGCGCGCTCAGGCGTCGATCACCAGGCGGCCATTTTTGGCCCGGGAGACGCAGACCAGCATCTCGCCGTCGCCCTCCGCGGCGCTCCCCCGCCGATCGACCTGTCCGGCAAGCACTTTCACCTTGCAGGTGCCGCAGAAGCCCTGTTGGCAGGAATAGGCTGTCGTCGAGTCGCGGTCGAGCATGACGTCCAGCGCCGAGCGGTTCGCCGGCACGCTGAGCACCCGCTGCGAGCGGGCCAGTTCCAGTTCGAAGGGGGCGCCGTCGATCACCGGCGGCGGCCCGAATCGTTCGTAGTGCAGCGGCGCGTCGGCGTGTTCGTCGCGCGCGGTGCGCACCGATTCCAGCAGCGCGGTGGGGCCGCACACGTAGACGGCTGTCGTCGGCCCGGCGCCGGCGAGCAGGTCCGCCGCGGTGGGGATGCCGCCGCGCTCGTCGTCGGCCCACACGGTGACCCGGTCCGGTGCGACGGCCACCACGTCGTCGAGCAGCGGCATGTAGCCGCGGCTGCGTCCGGCGTAGACGGCGCGCCAATTGATCCCGCGCTGCTGCGCCGCCTGGATCATCGGCAGGATGGGCGTCACCCCGATGCCGCCGATCACGAACAACACCTCGCGCTCGTCGGTGACGAGATAGAACGCGTTGCGGGGTCCCTCGAACTCGAACGCATCTCCCACCGTGAAGGTGTCGTGCATTTCATTCGAGCCACCACCGCCGTCGGGAATGCGACGAACGGCGATGCGATAGTCGGTGCGCCGCCCGGGTGAACCGCACAGCGAATACTGCCGGCGGCGACCCGACGGGAGCCGGACGTCGATGTGCGCGCCCGGTGTCCAGGACGGCAGCAACCCACCGTCCGGGTCGGCCAGCGTCAACGCAACCACATCGGGCGTCAGCAGCTCACGTTTGGTGACGACCGCCGTGGTGGTCCGCTGCACGGGCGCGACCCGCGCGGGCGTCCACCGCGACGCCGACGCCATGCCGCCGAACAGTGTGCCGACCCCGTACAGCGCCGTGTACATCCGGTCGCGTCTGCGCCGCCCGTACAGGTCGGCCGGAATGCTGTCCCAAATAGCCCGTGTCACAGTCATTCTCACGCCTGACCCTCATCGTTGCGACGCGCGGGCTCCGAAGTCATGTCGACCCACTCGCCGGTGAGTTGGGCGATGACGTCGGGATGCGAGGTGACCGCCCAATGGCCGCCGTCGATCGGGACGACCCTGCCGCCGTCTGGAATGGAGCCGGTGAACCGTTGCAGCGCAGGCGATACGAAAAAGTCCCGGCGGGCGACGAGCACCTGCACCGGTATCCGGGTCCGCGGCAGCCGCTCCGGGGGGGACAGGATCGGCCCGGGCATGTTCGCCCGGTACAGGTTGAGGCCGTTGAGGTAGTCACCGATCGATCGGGTGGTCGCCGCACGTGGCCGATCGCTGCCGCGCCGGCGGCCGATACGTTCGACCGCCGCAAAGACTTTCCCGGTCGCCCGCGACCGGATCGCCAACTCCGGCACGCCCGGGCACAGGAAGAACCAGATGTACGAGGAGGCCAGGGCCTGCTTGACGACGTCGAGGACGGCGCGCGGGGTGCGCGCCGAGCGCAGGAAGCTGCCCGCATAGTTCAGATGCGGCCCGGAAATCGACGTGAACGACGCGATCTTGCCCATCACCGAGTCGTCGGTGATCGCCGCCCAGGCCTGGATCGAACCCCAGTCGTGGGCCAACAGGTGAACCCGGCCCACCCCGAGGCCGTCGATCACCGCGCCGATGTCGGAAACCAACTGCGGCAGAACATAACCCGTGCGCTCTGCCGGCATCGAGGATTCGCCGGCCCCACGCACGTCATAAGCCACCACGTTGAACCGGTCGGCGAGTTCGGGTACGACACCGTCCCACACGTGGTGGTTATCCGGGTAGCCGTGGATCGCCAGCACGGTGGGGCGCCCCCGGTCGATCTCCGTGTGGGCATGGACCGCCAGGGAAACGCCGTCGGAGGCGATCACTGTGCTGGACTGAGTCATTGGCGAGCGCTCCGTGTTCAGTGCGACGCGCGGGCGGCGGGTGAGCGGGCCAGGTAGTCGACCGCACGGCCCACCCCGCCCAGCTGGGACGGATGGAAACTCGGCGTGTAGTAGGCGCCGATGACGCGCAGGAACTGGAATGGTCCAGGCACCAAACCCCTTCGGGCCGCGCGGAAGTAGTCGCGCCAGCGCGGCGTGGACCCCGGCGGCAGGTAGGGGTCGACGGAGTACATGAATCGCACGCCGCGGATAAACAGCCACAGCAGCGCCGGCGTCACCAACAGCTGCGTGCGCACCTGCCGCCAATAGCCGGCACGCAGATGCTTCATGGTGTCGAAGGCCACCGCTTTGTGCTCGACTTCCTCCGCGCCGTGCCAGCGCAGCAAGTCCAGCATCACCGGGTCGGTGCCCATGGCGTCGTGCTGCGGGGTGTCCAGAATCCATTCGCCCAGGATCGCGGTGTAGTGCTCGAGCGCCGCCACCATCGAGACCCGCTCGAGCAACCAGCTCTGCCGTCGGCGCCGGCTCCAGCGCGGGCGATCACCGATGAGTTGGGCGAACAGCCAACGCATCTGGTCGGTGAACGGCGTGACGTCGACGTCGTTGGCCGCGAAGTGCCCGAGCACCCCCGCGTGCGCCTGGGAGTGCATGGCCTCCTGGCTGATGAATCCCTGCACATCACGACGCAATTGATCGTCCTTGATCAGCGGCAAGGTGTCCTTGAACGCGTCGACGATGAACTCCTCACCCGCCGGCAGCAGCAGGTGCAGCACGTTGCAGAAGTGGGTGGTGAAGGGCTCGTCGGGCACGTAGTAGAACGGCAGCGTCGACCAATCGAAGTCGACGTCACGCGCCTGCAGGACGATTCGCTCGTGATCGAGCGAGGCGTCATGCGGGCCCGCTGCCTTGTCATCGACGGTGAACATCGGTGCGCCCCCTTATGTCGCTAGGTTGTCGTGTGCTAGGCGCTGCGTTGTGCCTCGTCCTCCACCTCAGTGATCAGGCGCTCACTGCGCAAGAACCGGACCAGATGATCGACCGTGTCGGTCAGGGCCGGCTCGCGCAATCCGACCTGGGCCTGCGCCCGCCGGCGGCGGTATTGGGTGTTGTCGTAGCGCTTGTCCCGCATCGCCGCGATCTTATCCGTCGCCCGGGTGAGGAAGTCGACCAGCGGATACATCTGATCACTCTGCGTGCACCGACGATTCAGCTGCTCGGCGAAGGACGAGATGTCATGGTACTCAAAGCGATACCCGTAGCGTTCGGACAAGATCCGGGTGATGTCGGTGAGGTTGTAGTAGTCGTCCGCGGTCATGTTGTACACCGGCGCCCCGGCGCCGCCCGGCTCATCCGGCAGGGCCATCAGCGCGACGATGTGATCCGCGATCAGGTCCGCCGGCAGCAGGCTGATCTGGTTGAGCGCGTTGACGGCCAGACCGTGCTCGATCATGAACGCCGTGAGGCGCACCAAGATGTCGTCCTGGCTACCGAAACCCGCCCGGGTGGGAGAGATCAGCGAGGGCCGGTAGATGCGGACGTCGAGTCCCTTCCGCTGTGCGGCCAGCGCCAGCTGCTCGCCGACCCACTTGGTCTGCGAGTAGCCGAAGTCCAGGCCGGACATCTTCTCGTTCGCGTCCCACTCCCCGACCACCGGCTCGGTGCTCCAGCCGTAGATGAAGGTGCTGGAGACCAGGTGGAAGGTCTTGCGGTGGGCGGTCATCGCCAACCGCAGCAGCTCGCGGGTGCCCTCCACGTTGGCGGGCCGCAGCGCGTCGTAGGTCCGGACGTAGTTGACCAGGGCCCCGTTGTGCACGACGGCGTCGATGTTCTCGGCCAGTTGCCCGAAGGCCGCCTCCCCGATGCCCAGCGCGGGCTCGGCGAGGTCACCGCAGATCACCCGCACCCGCGCGCGGACCTCGGCTTCCAGCGCCGGCGTCCAGAGCTGGGCGCGGCGCAGCGACGCGACGATGCGGTCCAGACCGTGCGCCGCGTCCGTGGCGCGCACCAGTGCGTGCACGGTGTAGGAGGTCCGCGCGAGCAGGCTGCTTACCAGGAACGGCCCCAGGAATCCGGTCGCGCCGGTCAGCAGGATGTCGGTGGGCGCACCCGGTCGCGCGGGCGCCAGCTCCGGCAAGGGTAGCGCGGCGTCGGCGCGCATCTGGGCGGCCTCGTATGCCTCGTACTCGTCGGAAATCTCGGCCAGCGACGTGCGGAGCGCGTCGAGCGGCTGCCCGGACCCTTCGCCGAATTGCCGTATCAGCCCGAAGAATTCGGCCACCGTCAGCCGCTGGAGCAGGCGCGTGTTGACCTCTTCGGCGAGCTCGCCCGCGCCGTGCTCTTCGAGCAAGCCCTGCAGGTCGGTACGGAGCTCGGCCAGGCTCAGCGAGTCGATGCCGAGATCGGCGAAGGAGCAGTCCTCATCACCGCTCAGGTCGTAGCTCTCGATCAGGTTGCGGAAGCGCCCCAGGGGTCCGGCACCGGCATCCGGGCCGTCGTGGGCGCGGGTGGCCGCCGGGTTGACCCAGGTCGTGAACGCAGGCAGCGTGCCGTCCAGCCAGAGCTGGCGGGTCTGCGCGCGCCGGACCTTGCCGGAGGTGGTCTTGGGAATGGTGCGCGCCGGCACAAACACGATCGTGTGCGGGTCGATGTGGCAGTGCCTGCGAATCGTCCGGGCCAGCGCTTTCGCGTCCGGCAGCGCGTGTTCGTCGCGCACCTCGGCCACCAGGACCAGCGCTTCCTGCTCGTCGTGCTCGGCCGAGAACGCGACGACGCAGCCGTTGCGGATTTGCGCGGCCGAGCGCTCGGCGACGGCCTCGACGTCCGAGGGGTAGGTGTTGACGCCGCGGATGATGATCAGGTCCTTGGTCCGCCCGCAGACGAACAGCTCGCCTTCGTACAGGAAGCCGAGGTCACCCGTGCGCAGATAGGTGTGTTCGTCATCGCCCGCGATACGGGCCGCGAACACCTCCGAGCTCAGCTCGGGGCGGTGCCAATAGCCGCCCGCCTTCGACGGGCCGTCCACCCAGACCTCACCGATCCGGCCCTCACCCAGGTCTTGCTTCGTCTGCGGATCGACGATACGCACGACGCTTTCGGCGATGGGCTGGCCGCTGCTCACCAGCGGGGTCTGGTTGTTGTTCTCGGGCAGGGCCTTTTCCACCCGCACCACGTTGTCTTGCAGCGCCCGCTTGTTCACGGCCAGGGTCTGGCGCCCCCGGAGGGTGACGCCCAGCGTGTTTTCCGCCAAGCCGTACGCGCCGGTCACCGCGTCGGACCGCAGACCGAAGGCAGCGAAGCGTTCCCGGAAGCGTGCGAAGGTCTTGGCCCGCAGTGGCTCCGCCCCGATGACCATGGAGTCCAGGCTGCTCAGGTCGATCCCATCCAGCTCTGACGCGGGAAGCTTGTCCTCACGCAGGCAATAGTCGAGGGCGAAGTTGGGCGCCGGCGATTGGGTGGCGCGCACGTCGCTGATGAGCCGCAGCCAGGCCGACGGCCGCTTGAGGAAGTCCTCAGGCGACATCCCGTGTGTGGTTCCGCCGATCACCAGCACGAACAGATAGGCGGAGATCAGGCCCATGTCGTGATGCTGCGGGAGCCAGCTGACCGCCACTTCGCTGTTCGTGAAGGCCGACGCGTTGGCGATGACGTTGGCGTGACTGACGACCACGCCCTTGGGGTCGCTGGTGGAACCGGAGGTGTACTGCAGGAAGAGCACCGGACCGGGCGTGTCCGCCACGGGGGCGCCGCCGAATTCCCGTGTGCTATCGGTTGCGAACCAGGGCAGGTCCGGAAGTCGTTGGTTGTCCGGCCAGGGCTGGCCGCCATCGCGCTCGCCGACAAGCAGGTTGTAGGTGTGCTCAAGCTGCTTGGTGGACAGCACCGCCTTGGCCTGGCTGTCGCGCGCGATGAAGCTGAGTTTGGCCAGCCCCGCTTCGAACGCCATCGGCAACGGCGGGCTGACGGGCACTGCGATCACGCCGATGCGCGCGCAGGCGAAGAATGCCGCGACCATTTCCAAACCCGGGGGGTAGACCAGCAGCGCCCGATCTCCGGGCCGCAGTCCGGCTTCCGCCGACAGATAGGCGGCCAACTCGCGCGTCCGTTCGGCGAAACTTTCGTAGGTGTAGCGCTCGAGTTCGCGCCTGTCGGCATCGACGAACCGGAAGAGGGTCTGGTCCGGCCTCTGTGCCTCCCACTTGTGCAGGTAATCGATCAGCGTCGCCATGTAGGAGCGACCCCCTTCCGCGTTTGGACTTAGTCCGGGAACGACTTTCGTCGTTAATATAAAACCAATGTAGCGCCAAAGACCAATGTAGAGCAAAACATCTGGCCACATTAATGGACCACGCACAACACATTCACAGGTGCAACTTAAGCGTCGGAGTTAATTGCATAAATGCGGATTTACGCCGATACGTACTTCAGTATTTCAGTGGTCGATGAGCAGGACTTATTGGCCAACCGACTCCTAGGATACTGATTTACGGATCTGCTAATCCACGTAATTCATATCCGCGCCGAACGTCGAGAAATGTTTCCCTCGCCCGCCCGTCCTAATGGGGAACTCGCAAAGCTGGGAAAACAATTCCGGGTTTGGCTTTGGAGGTCGTTTCCCCGCCCGATGCCGAACCGGGCGGTGTCAGGGATCACGCGGTCGCGCCGCGCACCCGGGCGATGGCAGACGGCGCGACCTGGGCGATGCGGATGCGCGGCCCCGCCCGGGCCACCAGCTTTACGATGCCGAGGAAGCGCTCCCCGTCGATGATGGGTGACAGCGGCTCGTCCACGGCTTCGATGATCATCTCGCGGCCGTTGACATCGCGCAGCCCGTCGCCGCGCAACATGCCGTTGGTCAGCGCCGTAGGAAGCTGCACGACGATTCTCGAGGGCCGCAGGTATCCGGCCTGAAAGTGCAGCGCGCCGGGCTCGGACGCCTTGGGGAACAACCGCAGGGGCCCACCGATGCGCAGGTCGATCGCGCCGGCGTGCAGCAGGCTGTGCGTGCGCGACGGGACCTCGTCGCCGTCGATGACCACACGCGCGCTCGTCGGGGTGAACAGGACCGAGGCGTAGTTCGGGGTCTTCACCCGGCTCGGGGCCACCTTGGAGGTGATGTAGTCACCGAAGCTGCGGGCGATCACCCGCGCGACGGCCAGCCGACCGTGATCGGGAGCGTCGTAATACCGGTCGTAGAAGCGGTTGCCGACACCCCCGGCCGCCAGCCCGAAGCAGAGCCGATGAAAGGCCGTGCCGTCGGCGGTTTCGCCGTCGAGTACCAGGGTGTCCAGGCAGACCTCGGGCGGAGGCTGATCGGCCTCGGCGGCGGCTGTCAACGCGCGGACGATCGCCTCCGGCCGGCCGCGTACCCGGGCCTTGCGCGCAACGGCGTTCACGCTGCCGCCGTTGGAGGGGACGAACGTCGGCCAGCGTTCCGGATCCCCGATGCATTGCTCGATTTCGTTGATCAACCAGTGCAGCGCACCGTCGCCGCCGTCGCCCACCAGGTGGGTGACCCGCGGACCGATCCGCTGAATGGTTTCGCGGAGATCGTCCAGGGACGGGGTCTCGTGCACTTCGCCCCACGGGCCGACGAGGCGACGCAGTTCGTCGATGCGATCGCGGGGAGCGGCACGGTTATTCCGCGCTTTGGGATTGACGATGACGCCTAAATACATCCGGCGATCCCCCGCGTGTACCTGACAAAGCACCGCCGCCGCGACGCCCGCACCGGTGGGATGTCGCTGGTCATCCCAGGCACCATACCCGTGAGCGATGCCGGACCAGCAACGCGTCCTCGGCGCCGGCGCAAGCCGGCTCGGCCCGGCGGCAGCCGTGGCAGTTACGTAGTTAGGGTGTCTGCCATGGCCGATTGGACCGCAGCCGAGCTGCCCTCGTTCACCGGACGGACTGTCGTCATCACCGGGGCCAACGCCGGGCTGGGCGAGATCACCGCCCGCGAGTTGGTTCGGGTCGGCGCCCACGTCATCCTGGCCGTCCGCAACACCGACAAGGGACAGGCCGCCGCCGCGCGCATGACGGGGTCGGCGGCCGGTCGGGCCGAGGTGCGCCACCTCGACCTGGCGGACCTGTCGTCGGTGCGGCGCTTCGCCGACGGCATCGACAAGGTCGACGTCCTGGTCAACAACGCCGGCATCATGGCCACCAAACACGCGGTGACCGTCGACGGCTTCGAGGGCCAGATCGGCACCAACCACCTCGGTCATTTCGCGTTGACCAACCTGCTGTTGCCCACTCTCACCGACCGGGTGGTGACGGTGTCCTCGCTGATGCACCACTTCGGCTATATCAGCCTCAAAGACTTGAACTTTGCGTCCAGGCCGTATTCGGCGTGGCTGTCCTACAGCCAGTCGAAGCTGGCCAACCTGCTGTTCACCAGCGAGCTGCAACGGCGTCTGGACGGCGTTCCCACGTCGCTGCGCGCTCTGGCGGCCCACCCCGGCTGGTCGCACACGAACCTGCAAGGCAACTCCGGCCGCAAACTCGGCGATGCGGCCGTCCTGGCGGTCGACCGCATCGTGTCCACCGATGCCGACTTCGGGGCCCGCCAGACGTTGTACGCGGTCTCGCAGGATTTGCCGGGCAACACCTTCGTCGGGCCCCGGTTCGGACTGTACGGCCGCACCCAGCCGACGTGGCGCAACTGGCCGGCCAAGCGCGCGGGCACGGCCGCCGCGCTCTGGGAGCTGTCCGAGCGGCTCACCGGCACCAAGTTCCCGCTCTGAGCCGGCCGCGTCATTTCGCGGCCGGGCGACCTTCGATGCACAGGTCGCCCGGGCCGCGATTAAATTGGTAGTCAATCGCAAGCCAGTGGGTAAGGAGGTATGCCGTGTCTGACGCGAATCTGGCGGCCCTTCTTGCCCTGTGCGCCGCGCTGGCATCCGCGATCGGCAACGTCGTCCGACAGCGGTCCGCACAGGAAGTCACCGACAAACGGGTGGGCCACCTGACGTTGTTCGGCATGTTGCTGCGCGATAAGCGGTGGTGGCTGGGCGGTTTGGGGGACATCGGCAGCTACGTGCTGTTGGCGGCCGCCCTCGACAAGGGCTCGGTGTTGCTGGTGATGTCGCTGCAGGTGACGGCGTTGCTGTTCGCGCTGCCGATTTACACGCGGATGTCCCAGCACCCGATAACTCGCCGGGAGTGGACCTACGCGCTGCTGCTGGCGGTCGCGTTGGCCGTACTCATCACCATCGGCGACCCGACCGGCGGTCATCAGCGGGCATCGCTGCAGACGTGGCTCGTGGTGGCCGCGGTGATCGGCCCGCTGTTGTTGCTGGGTCTGCTGGGCGCCCGCATCTGGGTGGATCGCCCGATCGCGGCGCTGCTGCTGGCGGCCGTGGCCGGCTCGCTGCTGGCGGTGTTCGCGGTCCTGATGAAGGGTGTCGTCGACATCCTCGAGCACGACCCGGGCCGGTTGTGGCACTCGTTCGAGCTCTATGCGCTGGTGGCCTGCGGGGTGGCCGGAATGATCTATCACCAATCGGCGTACCGGGCCGGCGCGCTGACCGCCTCCCTGCCGACGATCATCGTGGCGAAGCCGGTGGTGGGTGGGGTTCTGGGGATCGTCGTGCTCGGCGAGACGTTGGCGGCCGGCGGCTGGGACTGGGTTGTTCTCGCGGTGACGGCGGCGGTGGTGATCGTCGCGACGGTGGGTCTGGCGCGCGGCGAGGCGGCCACCATGTCGGCCGGCGCGGGGCGTGACGTGAAACCCACTGACCGGCCGAAGCCGGTCTACCAAGCGTGAGCCAGGCCGGCACACCCCATGTGAACCGACCTTCGCAAAATCACGGCGCCTCGGCGACCACCCATCCTCGGTAGCGGAACGCACGCGCGCCGCCCGGTCTACGCTCGAGTGGCGGTAAGGAAAGGTGCGCAATGCTCGCAGCGTTCGGATTCGAATCCCTCGGTGTGGTCGTCGGAGACATGTATTTCATCGACCCGAACCCGCTCGAAGGTCAGGAAACCCCGGAGCGGGGAGTCAGGCTGGAACTGCGCCTCGTCGACCGGGCCGAGCCCCAGGGCTCGATCTATGCCGGCGTCCCGATCGCCTTCACCCGCCCGGTGTGGCGGGTGGACCTTTTCGGATCCGCGGAGAGCCCGCCCGGGACGCTGGACCGGGCCCATCACCACCCACGATTCAACGGTTGGGAACCCAGTCGTCGGCACTTCGTGCCGGAGCTGTCGGCCGACCCGCTGTCCTGGTTGGCCGATCAGCTGGCCGACCCGGCCGCCGTGCTGGCTCGGGCCGGCGTCCACGCCGGTGAGGTCAGCGAAGCCGATAAGAAGGGGCTCGCCGCGGCGGCCCCGGAGATCGTCGCCGCCGTACGGCGGCTCCTCGACGGGGTGCGCGACGGGGAATTGGCCCCGGCGCCCGCCGAGCCGGTCGCTGCCGCCCGCACCGGCTGGCTCTAGATCTTTGCGTTAGCGTCGTGAGCGTGACCCTCAAAGACATCGCCCTGCTCACCCTCGATGGCCAGCCGACCACATTGGCCGAATTGTCCGACGGCGCAACGCTGGTCGTCAACGTGGCCTCCAAATGCGGACTGACTCCGCAATACACGGCGCTGGAAAAGCTCGCCAAGGACTATGGCGGCCGCGGCCTGACCGTCGTCGGCGTCCCCTGCAACCAGTTCATGGGCCAGGAACCCGGCACGGCCGACGAGATCCAGCAATTCTGCTCGACGACCTACGGGGTGACATTCCCGCTGCTGGCGAAGACCGACGTCAACGGCGATGACCGTCACCCGCTGTACGCCGAGTTGACCCAAGCCGCCGATTCCGACGGCACCGCGGGAGACATTCAGTGGAACTTCGAGAAGTTTCTCCTCGCCCCCGACGGTGCGGTGGTGCAGCGCTTCCGGCCCCGCACCGAGCCCGACGCCCCCGAGGTCATCAGCGCCATCGAGGCCGTGCTGCCGCGATAGACACGGGCTTTCCCACCCCGTGCGCTCGCTAAGCGAGCATCGGGTCGATCGCGGAGCGCGGCACCAACACCTGAGTGGCACCTGCCGCGTCGGGCAGCATACGACCTTGGTCGAAAAAGAAGATCACACCGTCGTTCGTGACGGCGAAATTCTGATAGTTCGCCGGGTCGTAGGCGGCGGCCGGGGCGATGGTCACCGGCGGTGCCG